>JACMJX010000159.1 GCA_014380425.1 Chitinophagaceae bacterium
ACATGTCGGCTGATCTTGAAAGATCGGTAAGAAAAGTGTTTGGTACTTCAACTGAAGTTAGTGCTCTTGGCGTAAGCAATAGTTCAATTCCGGAAGGCGGTGCGGGGTTCTATGATCATGAGCATTTTGCCGATGATAAGCTCTATAACCGCCGCAGGCAAAGGAGTGCCGGCAGTACTACGATTCCCGTTGTTGAGGAGCCGTTGAATGTTGGCAGACAGCCTGTTGAAACGGGTGGCGTGCGCATCAGGAAAAATGTGGTGGAGCAGCCAGTAGAAAGAACGGTGCCATTGAAGGAAGAGCATATTAATATCGAGCGCAGCGCGGCTGACAGACCTGTTACCACTGGAAGTTTTGCTCCTTTCGAGGAAGGCACGATACAAATAACAGAACGAGGCGAAGTACCAGTAGTTACAAAAGAGGCGAGAGTGGTTGAAGAGATATCGGTAGGTAAAGAAATAGAACACCGCAATGAAACGATCAGGGATACGGTAAGAAAAACGGAGGTGGACATCGAGGAGTTCGATCAGGATGGCCGCCCCAGGAATCGTGTTTCGGGGAATAGATAGTGATGATCCACAAGCATAGAAAGGCTGCCTTAAAGTAATTTTGAGGCAGCCTTTCTAGTTTCATATTTGGGTTGTGCGCTGCCTTTGAAGGTACCAGCTGTTATCCCAGATGCTCCGGCATTCCTTTGGGGTCCATCCACATAAATTCCCAGTGGTGGCCATCAAGGTCTTCAAAACTGTGCTGGTACATAAAACCGTGGTCGGTGGCCGGGTTCGGTATCGTGGCACCTGCTGCTATGGCTTTGTCTACCATTTCATTAACGGCATCTTTACTATCGACAGATAGGGCAAGAGAGCATTCCAACGCTTTGTGCGCATCTACAATTTCTTTCTTAGTGAACGTCTGAAAAAAGGGCTCTGTCAGCAGCATTACATAGATAGTATCGCTGATAATCATGCAGGTTGCTTTCTCGTTGGTAAATTGCGGATTAAAAGTATAGCCAAGTTGGGTGAAAAACGCTACAGACCTGTCGAGATCCTTAACCGCCAGGTTAACGAAAATTTGAGTTGCCATAAGTATTTTTATTATTTGATGTATTCAAAAGTACAATAATGCCACGTACGTGTAAATGTGTAAAAGCGACCAATTAAGGGGTTTATTGCGACTTTACTTGTGTTGTACAAAGTTGGGATATCGCTTAAGCAACTTTTAAAGCTGTTAGAAGCCGTTTCGTTATAAATCCGGGTAGTGTACTAATCTCATGTTTTGTAAAAGTAAAGCCAACCTTTCGAAATTCAAAAGCTGGCGTTACTTTTACAAAAGATGAGCGCGATAAACTGCAGTAAAGGCCAAAAAAAGACCGCCTCCTATTCGAGGCAGTCTTTTTTTATGCTTAAGTACGGATTAAAACCCAAGACCTATGGTGAAGCCACGTGCTGTTCCTGGAAAATTAACTACAGCCGTTGCAGCACCTGTAGTAAGATTGATAGAATATACTTTGGAAACGGACCCTACCGTTAAAATAGCAAAAGCAGCATTGCTGGTGCCTCCAATATCAAATCCGTTGGTGGCTTCTACATTAACACCAAGACCGGCAGTACCCACTTCTACTAACACACCATCGTTCGGCGGATTTTGCGTGTACAGCTTATCGGTAGCATGGTCGATATTGAACAACACCGTTGCAGTGGATCCAGCGAAATTGTTAGTGTAAGCACTCGCCGATACTGCGGGTGTTCCGGGATTGAGAACGGCATCTACAGCCGCTATTCCACCGGTGATCGGGTTGAGTCTCAGATTCTGTCTTTTGTTACTTGTTACCCGGATTCTGTCAACCGTAGGATTGAAGTCGAAGCCGAACGACTCACCGTCTAGCAGGGTGGCAAATTGCGAACCTACTGCCGTTGCAGCACCTGTAGAAATATTGATCGTATAAATACGGCTGGAGCTTCCCAGAGCAAACACCTGACCTGTTTTGGGCCGCATATCGATACCAAGAATGGTTTCGGAAGGCTGCAGGTTCGTTATCGCTTTGCTTACAGGCGTTGCCGCAGCATTGAAGTTGAAGATCAAAAGATTGTTCGTGCTGTTGTCTATAGAATAAGCTACGGCATTTGTCGGAATAGCCAACCCTATGATAGCAGTAGCAAGTTTGCCAAGAAAAGTAGCTTTACCCGTAGTAAGATCGATGCTGTACAGGCCGTTCACCCCACCTACAGTCAATGCTGCAAGGGCAGCACTATTATCAGGTGAAATATCGAAACCTGCATCTCCGGTGGCAGTAATGCCAAGGGCACCCACTTCTACAAGTGTACCATTGTTAGGCGGATCTTGCTTGTATAATTTCTGGCTGGCAACATCCAGGTCATAAAGAATGGTGGAAGTGGCACCCGCCGTGCTATTGGTATAAGCGGCACCCGTAACTACCGGAGTTCCTGGATTCAATGCGGCGTCCGTTGCTGCAAGAACGCCGTTTTCTGGGTTGAGACGGAAGTTCTGACCTGAACCCGTCACCACACGAATACGATCGACGGTAGGGTTGAAATCGAAGCCTACGAATGAACCTGCAGGAAGCGCCGGTGAAAACGGAGCACTCGCTACCGTGTCGGCCTTGCCAGTGGTAGTATTGATGGTATAAAGACGACTGGCACTGCCGATACCGAACAACTGCCCTGTTGCAGGGCGAAAGTCGATTCCTATAAGGTTTTCACCCGTCTGGAGATTGCTTATTGCAGTGGTAGCGATGGCACTGCCAGGAGCGTTCGCATTGTATTTTACTAACTGATTGGCGGCTGTAAGGCCATAAAAAACAAGATCGGGACCTTTTGGTGCGTTGTCTTCCGGCGAATCATCTTTATCGCAGGAGGACAGAATGAGCAAAGAGGCAAGGGTTAACACTGATAATAATGAGGATGTTGGTAGAAGCTTCATAAATGGGCTTTTGTTTAGGAAAGGAGTATCTACGAATATGGAAGCCGGGCAGATTCTTATCCTGTCTTGAGATTAATAATATATGCCTTACTTTAGCCTCCGTGCAGATGGTATTCTTGCTTTTTTTCTTAATAACGGCAGTATCTGTAAGATGCTAAAAATGCACTTCTGTAATGATTAACGGTTTGAAGGATGAATAAAAACAACGGTGCAGCAAAGAATATATCTCTTATTTTATTGTACCTGATTAAATGGACGGCCCTTTGTTTACCCGTTTCAATAGCCATCGGATCGTTTGTAGCATTCTTTTTATGGCTGCTGGATAAAGCAATGGAATGGAGAGTTCATCATCCATGGCTGCTTTTTATGCTGCCCCTTGCAGGCGTATTCATTTATTTCATCTACAAATGGGCGGGCAAGAACGCGGTAGCAGGCAATCATCTTATCCTGGAAGAAATTCACTCGCCCGGTAAAGGAGTGCCTTTCCGTATGGCACCTTTAGTACTGTCAACCACCATTATAACGCACTTATTCGGAGGGTCGGCAGGAAGAGAAGGTACCGCGGTGCAGATAGGAGGAAGCACATCTCATCTTATTGCCCGTCTGTTAAGGCTCCCAGAAAAAGATGTCCCCATTCTATTAATGGTGGGGATAGCGGCAGGGTTCGGGGCGGTATTCGGAACTCCGGTAACCGGAGCCCTTTTTGCACTCGAAGTTCTTGCTGTCAGACAGATTAAGTATCCTGCGTTATTTCCTTGTGCCATCGCAAGTATCATGGCAGATAGTACGTGCCGGGCATGGGGTATACAACATACTTCTTTTAAAATAGCCTTTCCAGCGATAGCAGATGTAAGGAATATTTTTTTCCAGGTAGATCTTGTGACCCTTGCTAAGACAGTGGTGGCAGGAGTCTTATTTGGAATTACAGCCTATCTTTTTTCCCATACTACTCGTGCAATAAAGGAATATAGCAGCAAATGGATTGGAATAAAATGGATGGTTCCATTTGCAGGAGGAATTGCCATCATCATGTTTACATATCTTCTTGGTACGACGGATTATCTCAGCCTTGGCGTGTACAGCGAGGACCCCGGTGCCGTTACGATCCTTTCATCATTCC
>JACMJX010000160.1 GCA_014380425.1 Chitinophagaceae bacterium
AATGCCTGGCAAACGATACAGAAAAGCCATGCTATTGCAAATGGAGTTCACGTAGTAAGTGTGAATCGCGTAGGACTGGAGCAGGAAGGTAAAATGAAATTCTGGGGAGGATCTTTTGTGGCTAATCCTTTCGGTTCACTGATTTATAAAGGATCCCACGAAAATGAGGAAGTGTCGGTGCATGAACTGGATTTGTCAAAAACAGATCGATACCGAACACACTGGCCTTTTATGAGAGATCGCCGCATTGATTCCTATCAGCAGATCACTAAAAGATATGTTGACCAAGACTAACGTTAGGTAATAAGCAAGAACAAAAGAGTCAATGAAGATTACAAATGCTACTCCCCGGGAACTCGGATATTATTTTCCTGCAGAATTTGCGGCTCATGAAGCGACCTGGCTAAGCTGGCCACACAAGGAAGCATCCTGGCCAGGCAAGCTCGATTTGATCTATCCTGCTTATAGCCTGTTTGTAAAGCTGCTTGCAGATAGTGAAAAAGTGCGCATTAATGTGGCAAATGAGCCTATGAGAGAGGATGCAGTAGCCCATTTACTTAAAGCCAATGTAAACCTTGAGCAGGTGAGATTTTATTTTCATCCTACTAACGATGCATGGTGCCGCGATCATGGTCCCACGTTTCTGGTAAATAAAGATCCTGCCAGGGGAAAAGCTATCGTGGATTGGGATTATAATGCATGGGGTGGTAAATATCCGCCGTACGATCTCGATGATATCATCCCCACATTGATTGCCGATCATCTTAACTTGCCTGTTTTCAATCCCGGAATTGTGATGGAGGGCGGCTCAGTGGAATTTAATGGAAAAGGTACATTGCTTACTTCTACGGCCTGCCTGCTAAACGAGAATAGAAATCCGCATCTCAACCAGCAGCAGATAGAAGAGTACCTGATAAACTATTATGGTGTAGAGCAGATTCTTTGGGTGGATGAAGGTATTATAGGAGACGATACAGACGGCCATATCGATGATACGGTTCGATTTGTAAATGAGGATACGGTAGTTACGGTGATAGAGGAAAACAGTGCAGACGAGAATTATGCATTGTTGCAGCACAATCTGCGACAACTACAGCAAATGCGGCTTCTTAATGGAAAACAGCTCAATATCATCGAACTTCCCATGCCCGATCCCGTAGAAAATGATGGACAGCGTCTTCCTGCCTCTTACGCTAATTTTTATATTGCTAATAACGCTGTAATTGTTCCTACTTATAGATGCAGGAACGACGAAAAAGCACTTATTATACTGCAGGATGCTTTTCCTGACAGAAAGGTTATGGGTATCGATTCCACTGATATCATTTGGGGGCTTGGCAGCTTTCATTGTCTTAGCCAGCAGGAACCCGTATAAAAACTAATGATTGTTAGTTTGTAAGGCAGATTCTCTTATTTTTGCTTCACCAAAAGGAATCTATGCAATTTATACTCAACGAAGAACATCTGATGATTCAGGCTGCCGCCAGGGATTTCGCCATGGCCGACTGCCTGCCCGGGGTAATTGAAAGAGACGAGCATCAGAGGTTCCCACATGAACAGGTGCTTAAACTGGCCGACCTTGGCTTTATGGGAATGATGGTAAAGCCGGAGTATGGCGGTGCAGGCATGGATACTATCAGTTATGTTCTGGCAATGGAAGAAATCAGCAAGATCGATTCCAGCGTGTCTGTTTGTATGAGTGTAAATAATAGCCTGGTGTGCTACGGGTTGCAGTCTTATGGTTCCGAAGAGCACAAACAGCGCTACCTCGTACCACTGGCGCAGGGCAGAAAGGGCGGGGAATTATATATAGGTGCTTTTCTTTTAAGTGAACCTGAAGCGGGAAGCGACGCAACATCACAGCGAACTACAGCCGTAGACAAAGGAGATCATTATGTGCTGAATGGCATTAAAAACTGGATTACCAATGGTAATTCTGCGTCAGTGTACCTGGTGATAGCGCAAACGGACGTATCTAAAGGCAGCAAGGGTATCAATGCATTTATAGTAGAAAAGAACTGGAACGGCGTAGTGGTGGGTGCAAAGGAAAACAAACTCGGCATTAGGGGAAGTGATACACACAGCATACTATTTAATGACGTGATAGTGCCTAAAGAAAACCGGATCGGGGCAGATGGATTTGGCTTCGCCTTTGCCATGAAAACACTTGCTGGAGGCAGGATAGGCATTGCGAGCCAGGCGCTTGGTATAGCAGCGGGTGCTTATGAACTGTCAATAAAATACGCAAAGGAAAGAAAGGCATTTGGTAAGGAAATCATGCAACACCAGGCCATTCAATTTAAGCTGGCCGATATGGCAACAAAAATTGAAGCATCGCGGCTACTGTGTTTAAAAGCGGCTTATGAAAAAGATAATGGCATGGATTATGCGCTGAGTTCTTCCATGGCAAAGGTGTTTTCTTCCGAGACAGCGATGTGGACGACCGTGGAGGCAGTTCAAATTCACGGGGGATATGGATTTGTAAAGGAATATCATGTAGAACGGCTGATGAGGGATGCAAAGATTACGCAGATATACGAGGGCACCAGTGAGGTACAGCGGATGGTGATCAGCAGGAGCATTCTTAAATAACTTGCAGATTATGACGGTAAATATAGAGGCATATGAAAGAATAAGGAGTGAACTGGGGGAAGGTGTTACGTTAGTAGCCGTGTCAAAAAAAAAATCTATCAGTGATATTCAGGAACTGTACGATCTTGGACACCGGGATTTTGGTGAAAATTACGTACAGGAGCTTATACAAAAACAACTTTTACTCCCAAACGATATCAAATGGCATTTCATTGGCCATCTTCAGCGGAACAAGGTTAAGTACCTTGCCCCGTTCGTGCATCTTATTCATGGAGTCGACAGCTATCAGCTTCTGGAAGAAATCAACAGGCAGGCGGAAAAGAACAACCGGATTATGAATACGCTGCTTCAAATTCATGTCGCTACTGAAGAAACAAAGTTTGGGCTGGATGGTACCGAGCTTATCACCATGGCAAAAGATCTACACAAATACAAGTTGCTGAATCAACTGGAAAACGTAACAGTCTGCGGGCTTATGGGGATGGCTTCGCAAACCGAAGACTCTAGTCTTATCAATAAAGAATTCAGTTATCTTAAAACTTTGTTTGATGATGCCACAACCATTATTCGTCAGGGATGTTTCAATATCCTCAGTATGGGAATGAGCAGCGATTATAAGATTGCTCTAAAGAATGGCAGTAATATGGTACGGATCGGTAGTCTTCTTTTTGGTGAAAGGAATTGATATGATTCTTTAGACGTTACAAAGCGTTCATCTGCAAATGGTGTCGATCACTCAAATCCTGATTAACTTCGCCTTGAAATACAGAAATTACACTCATGAAATTGTTTCCCGCCTCCGCGGCCGTGCAACTGGAATTCGACAAGATAAAGAATTTATTGGCTGAGCATTGCAGAACCGAACATGCCATTAGGAAGGCTGAAGAACTTCGCATACATACCCTACCGGCATTTGTAGAAACAGAGCTTCGGCAGAGTCATGAATACAAGCAGTTGCTAGTTAACAGTATTTATTTTCCCAATGAACAGGTTCTCAATATAGCACGAGATCTGAAACTATTAGGCATTCCGGGTGCTGTTCTCGCAGGCGAGCAGTTTATTCAAATCAGAAAGCTGGCGGAAACTATCCAGAGTATTTTCCGATGGTTCGATCAGGAAAGAAGAATGGCATATGGCGCACTTGCGAAAGTTATAGAGGACACCTATTATGAAAAAGCGATACTGGAACTGATTAATGAAGTGGTGGATGAACATGGACAGGTAGTAGACGGCGCTTCGGAAGATTTGAGATCGATTAGGATGAGCCTTTATAAAAAAAGAAATGAGCTTCGCAGGATGTTTGACCGCATCGTACAACGGCTCAATAAACAGGGCTATCTTGCCGATATAGAAGAAGGATTTCTGAATGGAAGAAGGGTGGTTGCTGTATTTGCGGAACAGAAAAGAATCGTGAAGGGAATACTTCACGGAGAGAGCGACACCCAACGCACGTCTTTTATAGAGCCGGAAGAAACTATTGAACTCAATAACCAGATTTTCTCGCTGGAGAACCAGGAACGCAGGGAAGTGCAGCGCATTCTAAAAGAATTGACGACAAGACTTTTCGTTTATGCAAGCCTGCTAACTGCCTACCATGTCATTATCGGTGAGTACGATTTTATGAGGGCAAAGGCAAGGTTAAGCCTGGATATGAATGGCGAATATCCGGTAGTGACGGATAAAGCGCATATACATCTTGTAAATGCTTATCATCCACTTCTATACTTATACAACAAAAAATCAGGCAAGCCGATCATTCCGATTTCCATAACCCTTGACGACAAAAACCGCATCCTTGTAATCAGTGGCCCGAATGCGGGAGGCAAAACAGTAACTCTTAAAACAGTAGGATTGCTTCAACTAATGGTGCAAAGCGGCCTGCTGGTACCTGTACATCCGTCTTCTCAGCTAGGTATTTTTAAGCAGCTAATGATCCATATAGGAGATACGCAGAGTCTTGAATTTGAATTGAGTACTTATAGCTCGCATCTGAAGAACATGAAACATTTCATGGAAGTTGCAAATGGCAAAACCATGTTCTTCATCGATGAGCTGGGAAGCGGAAGTGATCCTAATCTGGGTGGGTCTTTTGCCGAAGTGATCATGGAAGAACTGGCCAGAAAGCATTCTTTTGGAATCGTTACAACGCATTATCTTAATTTGAAGGTGATGGCCAATAAGGTGCCCGGAATTATCAATGGTGCAATGGCCTTCGATGAAAAAAACCTGCTGCCCATGTATAAGCTGATTGTAGGCAAGCCGGGAAGTTCCTATACTTTTTCCATTGCCGAACGGATAGGCTTGGATAAAAACCTGATTGCAAGG
>JACMJX010000161.1 GCA_014380425.1 Chitinophagaceae bacterium
ACACGAATGGTAAAAAGGGTATAGCGCTACATTTTTTTTATTCATTCATGAAGTTGATGCATTTATCAATTTCTTTAAGGTACTGACGAATTCTTTTTTCAAAGAGCTTCTTTTCCTCTTCTGTCATGGTTCCTTTAGATATTTTTAATACGTCTATGCGCTGTTCCAGCAGGTTAGCATGAGCTGTTTTGTCTTCAAGGCTTTTCTTAAGAAAGTGTAACTCCTGCCTGAGCCGCAAATTTTCTTTCTGCAAAAAAGAATACTTTTTAAGCAGGTGTTGAAGCTTGTCATTTATTCGTTTGATATGATCTTCCAGCGCCGACATATATACTCTCTGTTTTAGCCCTTTCTTATTTCCGCCTGAAGTTCTTTTTCAAAAGAGCCCATGATTATCGTCATCATCTCGTCTACTTCAAAGTCTGTAAGCGTCTTTTCTTCATCAAGAAAGTTGAAGCTGAGCGCCATTGATTTTTTCCCTTTACCTAGTTTATCGCTTTCGAAAATGTCGAATAGTTGTACATCACGTAGTTTCTTTAAATTTACTATGCTTAGTGTCTTTTCGATCGCATCGTAAGGCAAGTTGTTAGAAACTACGATAGATAGGTCTCTTTGCACAGGTAGTTGTTTAGGCAATTCAGAAAAACGGATTTCTTTTTCGGAAGCGTGTTGATACAATAGCTTCCAGTTCAGATCAGCGTAAAACACCTCCTGCCTGATACCAAACTGCTCCAGCTTTAGAGGGGCTACACTGCCTATCGTAATCAGTTGATTTCCTCTCGAATCATGCAATTCAAGAGCTTGTTCTAGTCCTTCCTTCTGAATGGTTCTGTAGGGCAAATGCAATAGTCCTGCGAGTTCCAGAATACGCCTGGTAAGGCCTTTGAGATAATAAAGATCGACTTTTGCACTCTTCGATTTCCACGCGTCTTTTCCAATATTTCCGGTAGCATACAGGCACAAATGCTCTTGTTCGTCGTAAGAGCCCGGGCCAGGGGTGGTGTAGGTTTTTCCGAATTCAAAGAACAACAGATCATTGCTTCTTCGGTTAAGGTTGTAAGCCAGGGCCTGCATTCCGGTTTCCAGCATAGACGGGCGCATGATATCCAGTTCCGTACTCAAGCTATTCATCATTCTCACTGAAACCTCAAGTATTTCTTTTGTATAAAATGCACTGTTAGTAATCGAATTCGTAAGAATTTCTACTAATCCCTGCCCGGTGAGATAGCTTGAAACCTTCTCTTTCCACTCCTCCCTGCTACTGCTTGCAACAGAAGGCGTGATGGTAATGGCAGAAGGAATTTCAACGTTGTCAAGCCCGTCTATCCTTAATATCTCTTCAACAATATCTGCACCAATAGTAATATCAGGCTTGCTGTAAGGCACTTTCACCCATATTTCATCCATTCCTTCCTTTATAAGTTCAAACCCCAAAGCAACCAGAATCTTGATAATGCTGTCGGAATGGTAATTTTTGCCACTCAACTTCTTGAGGTAATGAAATTTAAGCGCTACTTCTGTTCTTGGTTTTGGATCCGGATAAACATCTATTATTTCTGAAGCAATTTCACCACCCGCAACTTCTCTGATGAGCAATGCCGCTCTTTTGAGCACATTTACCGTATTGGAAATATCCACTCCTTTTTCGAAACGGGTTGCTGCATCCGTTCTCAAGCTGTGGTAAAAGGATGTTTTCCGGATATCCCCTGGTGAAAACCATGCGCTTTCCAAAAAGATTGAGGTGGTTGTCTCTTTCACCCCGCTTTTAGATCCCCCGAAAACACCCCCTATGCACATAGGCTCTTCACTATCACATATCATAAGATCTGTAGAAGCAAGTCTGCGTTCTCTACCGTCCAGCGTAACGAAAGGGGTGCCCTCCCGCAGATTTTTAACTATTATTTTATGATCTCTTATTGCATCAAGATCAAACGCATGAAGGGGCTGGCCCGTTTCATGAAGAATATAATTAGTAATATCAACAATGTTATTGATTGTTTTTACTCCTATAGCGTTTAGTCGGTTCTTCAGCCATTCAGGAGATTCCTTTACCGTAAGCTTCCGGATCGAAACGCCGGCATAACGCTGACAGGCTTTATTGTTTTCAATAGATACTGTTACAACGGCATCGGTAGTATTGGGTTTGAAGGTATTAACGAAAGGTGTTTTTAGCTTCAATACCTTCTTATCGTGATGAGTTAAATAAGCGCACACGTCCCGGGCGACGCCGAGATGACTCATAGCATCCATCCTGTTAGGAGTAAGGCCGATTTCATAGATCAAGTCTTCATAACCTGTACCAGGATCTGTATATTTCTCCAGGCTTTCAACTTCAAGACCTATGGAAGTGAGTATCCTCGATAATCGTTCAGGTTCTACCTTAACTGGTAAATATTCATTGAGCCACTGGTAACTTATCGTCATTTAATACAATTGCTTGTTTATAATAGGGTCAAAAATACGGAACCGGCCTCTCTAAACAACATCTTCAACCCTTTACTAACCTTAAATTTGGGGTTTTATCACAAGGTGTGCACTCAAGTCTAAATAACAAGCGTTTTATAGCATCTACAAAAGAACGGCTGATTTTTTTACTAATTAAAAGCTATCCACCAACCCTATTGAAGAGGTCAAAAAAACGAAGAAATGTAAAGTAATTTCGCTTCTTAGTCAAGTCAGTAAAGCGTTCGACTGATAAATCAGGTGCTGAATATTGCGCGAAGCCCATTCTGTAGGTCGCCAAACCTGGCCAAATAATAACAGTGGTTTCTTTTCGCACAGCATGTGTGTATTTCTTTACTATTTCTCCTGAAAACTTTTTTAAATTGTGTATAAACGCGACTAGGATGTTAATACCAAGCGAAAGGGCTGTGGATAAACATGTTAACCCGGGTCTAATAAATATAAGATCAAAAACTTTGGGCGGGAAGAAAATTAAGGATTTATATTCGCCCTCCTGATTAGATGGGTAACTATTTGTTCATGTTGTGATAACAATTTAATAACACGACAGTATCATAAAGAAGCCTGGAATAACAGAATTAAAAACCCTTCTACTTGTTGCAAATGGATTTAACGAACTTAAATAAAGACAGAAAGAATCGCCGGAAATCCGGGCCCGACCTAAGCACAATGATGTATGGAAAGGTTCCTCCCCAGGCGAAAGATCTGGAGGAAGCGGTTTTAGGAGCCATAATGTTGGAGAAAAGCGCTTTTGATGGGGTAATTGAAATCCTGAAGTCAGAATGTTTTTATGTTGAGGCAAACCAGCGGATTTTCAGGGCAATGGTAGGTCTTTCACAAAAAAGCCAACCCATTGACATACTGACTGTGGTAGAAGAACTGAAAATGCGTGAGGAACTGGATATGGTTGGCGGACCCTATTATGTTACAAAACTTACTAATGCTGTAGTTTCTTCGGCCAATATAGAGGCACATGCACGTATTATTCTCCAAAAATTTATACAAAGAGAATTGATACGCATCAGCGGCGAGATTATCGGGGATGCTTATGAAGATAGTACTGATGTGTTTGATCTTCTTGATGATGCCGAAAGCAAGCTTTTTGAGATAACAAATAATCACCTTCGCAAGAATTTCGACTCTATAGACTCGGTGCTGGTAAAAACAATACAGCGCATAGAAGATCTCAGGCATAAAAATGAAGACATTAGTGGAGTTACCTCCGGATTCCCTAGCCTGGACAGAGTTACTTATGGATGGCAGCCTACGGATCTTATTATTCTTGCGGCACGGCCCGCCGTGGGTAAAACTGCTTTTGCACTTAACCTTACCCGAAGTGCTGCTTTAAATCCTATTAAACCTACGCCTGTAGCATTTTTTAGTCTCGAAATGAGTGCCGGGCAACTAGTACAAAGAATCCTAAGCGCCGAAAGTGAAATATGGCTGGAAAAAATTACCCGTGGTAAGCTGGAAGAACACGAGATGAAGCAGCTTTATGCTAAAGGAATCCAGAAGCTCTCGAGCGCACCTATTTTTATAGACGATTCCGCGGCACTGAATATATTCGAACTGCGCGCTAAATGCCGGCGATTGAAAACAAAGCACAATCTTGGCCTTATAATTATCGACTATCTTCAACTGATGAGCGGTACCAGTGAAAACAAAAACGGAAATCGTGAGCAGGAAATCAGTAAGATCTCAAGAGATCTTAAAGGACTTGCAAAAGAACTGCAGGTACCTATAATCGCATTAAGCCAACTAAGCCGTGCAGTAGAATCAAGAAAAGAAGGAAACAAGATGCCCCAGTTGAGTGATCTTCGTGAGTCAGGTGCAATTGAGCAGGATGCCGATATGGTAATGTTTCTCTACAGGCCTGAATATTATGACATTACTGCAAATGAAATGGGAGAAAACAATAAAGGTGAAACGCACGTAAGAATTGCAAAGCATCGAAACGGATCGCTTGAAACAATTAAACTACGTGCGCTGCTTCATATTCAGAAGTTTGTAGAAGAGGATGATACCGGCGGATTCAATGGACCCGGCATGCCATCTGGCGGTAATTGGAGACCTGTAGACGATGCAGACGGACCGAAGCTTTATATTCAGGCGGGTAGCAAGATGAACGAGAAACAGTTTGATGACGATGCCCCGTTTTAATCGATAAACATGAATCTCCCTGTTTTTTTTTATGAGCTTCCAGTTCTCCTTGATGGGCTTGCTCCACTCGACGAAGATACTTCCCGACACGTAATACAGGTGCTTCGCAAGAAAATGGGCGATCAACTCCTGATCACTGATGGGCGGGGACATCTTTGGCGCACCCATATACAGGACGACTATAAGAAAAAAGCAACTGTCAAAGTAGACGAACTGATCCTTTCCACCCCTCCGCCCCGTAAAATAACCATAGCCATATCTCTAGTAAAAAATAACAGTCGTTTCGAATGGTTCCTCGAAAAAGCTACGGAAATAGGCGTAACGCATATTATACCTTTGCTTTGTGAGCGCACTGAAAAGCAACATTTCAGATATGAAAGAATGAAGGCAATTCTTATTAGTGCCATGCTTCAAAGCCAGCAGGTATGGTTGCCCGAGCTCTCCGAACCTCAACCTTATTCGCAGCTGATGGCAGCTGATTTATACGAAAAGAAATTTATTGCGCATTGCGACAAAGCCCCTAAAATTCTGCCTATCTCCGGGGGAAGCGGCAATAGTTCTTCCATCTTGCTGATAGGCCCGGAAGGGGATTTTACTTCGTTAGAAGTAAAACAAGCTCTTGCTGAAGGCTATCAGGCGGTAACACTTGGCGATACGAGGCTCCGAACGGAAACCGCAGGCATTGTGGGAGCCACACTTCTTAAATTCTCCGGATTCGCTTAATTAAAGAGCCTATACTTTTTTGTTTTTGTCATAAGTAGGCTGGTTCAATTGTACTGGCTTTTGGGAGCCACTTTTCATCTTAAGATTAAGCACTTCCACAAGTACGGAAAAAGCCATTGCAAAATAGATATATCCTTTTGGAATATGTTGCTCGAAGCCTTCGGCGATTAGTGAAACCCCGATCAGGAGCAGGAAGGAAAGCGCAAGCATTTTTACTGTAGGGTGCTTATTAACGAAGCTACTGACGGACTCTGATGCCAGCATCATAATGCCCACTGCTATAACAACGGCTGCTATCATAATCTCTATATGATCCGCCATACCTACCGCAGTGATCACTGAATCTAACGAGAATACAACATCCAGCAGCAGAATCTGGACAATCACCTTAGTAAAACTCATTGCTTTGGAATTAGTTTCCTGCTGCGCGTCTCCTTCCAGTTTCTCGTGAATTTCTGCCGTGCTTTTATAAATAAGGAACAATCCTCCAATAATCAGGATGAGATCCCGACCGGAAAGAGCAGTCATTTCCAGCCAATGTAAGTTCTTGATACCAATCCACTCTCCTGGATTAAACAGCGATTTCGTGAGGGACATAATCCAGTTGATCGATAGAAGGAGCAAAACTCTTACAAACATGGCGAGTCCGAGACCAATCCTGCGGGCCTTCTTCTGCTTTTCCATCAA
>JACMJX010000162.1 GCA_014380425.1 Chitinophagaceae bacterium
GAACAGAAGGGTCGTTCAGCTCGCTTTCATCAAATTCGGCCAGGGCTGTCACCGCTTCATTCTGATTGCCACCGGCCCCGTTGATAAGAACGGAACAAACACCCAGCTCTTTTTCAATAACTTCTTTTGCCGCGAGCACAGCGGCCTCGTCTGCTACGTCGGTGCTTACTGATATGGCAGTGCCGCCGGCAGTTTTTATATGCTCCTCCACTGCTTTTAATTTGTTCATATCTCTTCCGAGCAAAGCTACTTTATAGCCTTGTGCGGCAAGGTCTATTGCCATTACCGAGCAAAGCGTTCCACCTGCCCCCGTTACCACTGCTACCCGGCTTTCATCTTGGTTACTCATTTTTTTATCCAGCTTTTTATATTGTTATAAGAAATATTCTTTGCCATCGCGGACACAAATGCCCAATCATCTGGTAGTTTCCCTTCCTCTACCCAGGAGCCCAATAGGTTGCAGAGTATGCGGCGGTAATAGTTGTGGCGAACAAAAGAAACAATGCTTCTTGAATCCGTCGTCATGCCGATGGAAGTAGCCAGTAGTCCATAACTGCTTAATGCAAGCAGTTGCTGCATAATGCCCTCGTAGTGGTCATTATACCACCAAGCAGGGCCAAACTGAATTTTACCTTGTATGCCGTCTTCAGAATACGAGCCGGTAATGGTTGCAAAAGCGGCGTTATCTGCAGGGTTCAATGTATAAAGTATCGTCTTGGGCAAGGTTCCACCCTTATCCAGTTCATCCAGCAAAGAGCAGATAGAACGTATATCGGCCGTATGTCCTATACACGCATACCCTCCTGCCGGCCCTACTTTTGCACGCAGCACGGAGCTTGTGTAGCGATATGCGCCTATATGTAATTGCATCTTCCATTTTCTGCCAGCGTACTGCCTACCCAAAAAAACAAGAAGATAAGACTGGACACCATTTATCTCCTCAGCACTAAGCGTCTCCTTTTTCAATATCTTGGTAAACAAGGCGCTGGCGGTTGTGTCTGTGCAGTTTCTATACATAAATCCACTATCCAGCGAGTGATCACTGAGAAGGCAACCTGCGAGATCGAAAAAGTCCAGGCGTTTACTGACAGCCGACAAATAGGATTCCAAGTCAAGTATTGCACCAGAAGTAAGGGTTTCCAGCTTTTTCAGCCAGGTAAAAAAGGAGGGGTCATCTAGGCTAATGATACTGTCTCCCCGTAAAGAAGGTAAACATATGATACCTGAGGCTTGCCTGCCCAATTCTGCATGGTGCTCGAGGCTATCCAGCAAATCGTCGGATGTGCAGAGCAGTTCTACATTAAACTTCGTGATTATACCCGGTGCTGTAAACTCCTTTTCTTGTAACCTTTCATTAGCAGTTTCCCAGATTTGCCGCGCATTAAAGGGGTTAAGTATATCGCTGATCCCAAACAAGGTATTCAACTCCATACAACTCCAGTGAAACAATGGATTGCCCGCGGTACTGGGGAAACAGGAAGCCCATGCCAGGAATTTGTCGTATTCCGGTTCGTTGCCTGTAATTAACTTTTCGGCGACTCCATAAATGCGCATGGCGCGATGTTTATACGGATCGTTTTGTACCCACAGCTGATAGATATTCTCAAACTTTCTGTTTGATGCCAATGCAGCAGGATCGATATGGTTATGCGGATCTACTATCGGCAACAATTTCACTTCTTCATGATACAAACGCCGACCATAATCGTTCATCAATAGAAAATCGTTATCGTTAAATGACTTCATTTTCTCCATTTGGTTATCGAATGCCTATTAAGCTCTTATCCGCGATTAAAACCGGTGAATCATAAACCGGGATATCTCTAAACGTGTATTTATTATCTTTTTTAGACCATTTTTCAGCAGGCACCTCAAATACCTGACCTGTCAACAAATCAACCAATACAGGTGTTTCGAAACTACCATTCAGAAAAGTGAAACTGATATTCCTCGGGTTATTCCCATTTACAGGTATGTATTCATCGCTCCAGATGGCGTACAATTGTTTCTTCGATACCACATGCTCGTAGCCATAAACAGACACGCTTCTATCCGTGCTTTTATTATAGAAGTGCGTGGTTGAATCGTATTTCCGGTTTGTATTGAATGTAGGATGTATATTCTTTAGCCGTCGCAGGGAATGGTCAAACACCGCAGCTACATGCTGCATGGCATAGTAAGCCAGTTTGGGTCGAACGGCCCTCTTGGTAGAATCAGATTCGATAATACCTTTTACATTCAGTTTAGTAATTGGCCCTGTTTTGGGATAGTTCATATCGATTACCCCGAGAATGCTACATTCTATATCGTGCCCCAGGTCGCCCAGCATGCGTCTGATATTCCATTTCGCCTGGCTGATTTCCGTCCAATTATAATCACCCAAAGCTCCTCTTCCACTACCTCCGAAAGAAGGAGATCCATTCTCTCCCTGGCGTAATTTAACGTTGGGTGCATATTTATCAAGCACTGATCTAAGCGCAGCAACATGATGATAGTTTGCATCAGGATTGTACACGTAGTCATGGTAGGTCATGTTATCGAACAAATTCATTTTACCTCTCTTGAAAATCACTTTGAAAAACGTGTCCGCGTAGTCCAGGTCTATATGCCCCATGGCGAGCCCGGAAATCCTGGCTTCCGGCTGAACTCTCTTTATGATTTCCGCAGTTCTAATATTAAGAGCTGCTACTTTTTCTGCACTGTTGATCTCATTGTCGCCAAAATTCGGTTCATTCCATATCTCCCATTCCTTTACCTTGTTATTATACCTGCTCACAAGTGCGAAAACCCATTTGTCCCATGCCTGCAGTGCGATAGAAGAAGAAGGAATGCCCGCACTAAGATTCGTTCCTCCCCCACCTTCGTAAATCGGGTTACCGTAGGATGTTTCGAGCCAGACTTCTAGCCCCTGGCTATAGGCATCATTGATGATCTTATCCAGCCAGGCCCAGTCGTACACGCCTTTTATCTTTTCCGTCTTTGCCCAACCCGCCTGCATCCTCAACCTTTTAATCCCTAAAGGAGACAGATATTTTTTATACTGTTCATAATCCGCCATGTCGCGGTCAAGCGTTTCACAGCCGAGTATCCAATTAGACGATTTGATTTCGTTGGCACTCCGTGTTTGAATCACTCCGATCCTATTAAAGGGCATCTTCAGTTCATCTCTTACTCTTGCAAGAAGAGTGTCTGGCTGCTGGGCATTCAAACCAGCAGATGCATACAAGAAAAATAGGAGTCCAAATACCTTTATGCAAAAGGACGGATTCAAGATAAAGCGGCCTATAATATTCATTCGCTCCAATTTCATTTCCAACAATTGTTTTAAGTCAATGCTCAATGACAGACGCTTTGTTTTTTAATTTGATTTGTGCTTTGATCTTCAGCTCCTTTGAATAAAACACTGCAGCGCCAACTATACACACCAGTCCAGAGCCCACAGCAAGCTTACCACTCATATTATCTATTGAAGGGATACCCATAATCACGAACATGACACCGGTAATCACGAAAGCAACAGCGTAAAGCATCATTAAGCCGACCATAACCGACTTGTCAGCGTCTAGTACTTCTGTTACGGGCGTTGCAAGTTTTTTGAAGAATGCTGCTACCTTGCTAATGTATTCCCTATCCTTAGACAGGTAGATGCCGGAAGCGAAGAATACTGCCAGGCAAACAAGGATCTCGATGAGCGTAGCCATTTCCCAACTTACTCCCTGCGTTGAATTGAGAACAGCACCGACGGCCATTCCTGCTACCATCGAAGCTATAGCACCCCATGGCTGCGGTCTCCAGAAGATCACGCCCATTATGACGGGTATAATCATCGGTATAGATAAAATGCTCGACAAGTACTGATTCACTTTAAATGCGCCTCCGAACCTGCCAACATACAATGCTCCGACGGTAACGATGATTCCTACGCCCAATGTCATAAAACGCGCTACCCATAAAGTTTCCCTGGGAGCTGCGTTTTTCCTGAATAAACGTTGGTAAATATCGCGGGTTAACACACTGGCCGTTACGTTGTACTCGGCACTAAGTACAGACATCGTTGCAGCAAACATCGCAGCAATCATCAAACCCATAATTCCCTGGGGTAACAAATTTAAACATAATGCTACATAAGCCATTTCCGGGTTTTCCAGCTCGGGAAGAATAACCCTGGCTGCTACAGCTGGAAACAGGAAGATAACAGGAAAGATCAAAAACAGGATAGCTGATAACCAGCCTATTTTACGGCCATCAGACTCGGTTCTGGCACTGTAAAAACGTTGTATAAACGTCCAGTTACCAAGGTACTTGATAACGATCGAAGCATAATAAACTATAAGAAAAAGAGGAGCACCCTTTTTACCATTGAACCAGTTCATATTCTGAGGAATTACTTCCTGCATGTGCGTTAATCCACCGGCAGCATTGTAAGCAAGTGGAACCAGAATGAGGGTAGAAAAGAAAAGAATTACGAATTGAACAACATCAGTGACTATCACTGCCAGAAAGCCGCCTATCACAGTATATATAGCCACCACCAATCCGCAAAAGATTACCGCTGTCGCGAAAGGAATACCTGAAGCGGCTGTTACGAAGATACCGATAGAATATAATTTTATCATATCGTCCAGCAGTTTCAGTAATACACCGCTCCAGGAAAAGATCTGACGTATCGGCGCATTGAATCGGGTTTCCAGGAATTCTACCGGGCTGATGATTCCAGCTCTTTTCCATCGTCGGGCATAGACAAATACCGCTATCAACGAAGGCAGTACCGTACACCAGATCAGCGTTATGGCTATCAACCCATCGGAATATGCGATGCCTGCGTACGCAACGAATACGAACGTGCTGAATTTCGTCATGAAATTACTGATACCACCCGCAATCCAGGACATACCCGTTCCTCCTTTGAAGTAATCACTTA
>JACMJX010000163.1 GCA_014380425.1 Chitinophagaceae bacterium
ACTCAGAAATTTCCGCACATTATAGTTGTTCTCCTGCTTGCTACAGTATTCATGTCACCCGCTTTAAGCACTACCACTACACCAAGCGCGGATACTACACCTTCCATCACCAGGCTCCCCATCTGCTTTGCAACCTTGAAAGACAGCGTTCTTACTATAGGGAACAGCCTCATTTCCCGAATGTATGACTGGAACAACGGGCACATCATCAGTAAAAGCATTACTGATCGTAAGGCAGGATATACCTGGCAGCTCGATGGCAGCAAGCCGGATGGCTTTATTCCCGGCACTGACGGACAAAGCAATGGTACCTTCTCTGTGGAAGATGTTGCCGCTACATCTATAGCGCCTGCATACCTTAAAGTAAACATAACGGCCAGCCTCGGAAGCGTGCAGGTAAAGCGTGTATTCAGGCTTTATCCCGATTGCCCCGCCATCGCCTGCGAGTTATACTATAAAGGAAAAACGCAAGCTGCCTGGGAAAGCACGTTGGCCAACCAAGCCACTCTCGGCAATATTGAAAACGCAGCGGCGCTCAAAGAAAGCAATTCGGCAACGCCCATCGTCGAACGTTTAGGGATAACGGGTAACTACCTGAAGGCAAAAGCAGTACAGTTTTATGATATCACGGATCGAAACAATAACCTGGTGCTTGAAAACACACAGTACGCCTATAAAACGGAGAGCTTGCTACACGGCAACTTATTACTCCTGTCAGACTTTAGCGACAGGGGCCTTTTTATATTAAAAGAAGCCCCGAATGCAAATGTTCAAGTCGCTTACCCGGGCTATGACTTCTTTGTTAAAGCCGGCGAGGTGAAAGTAGCAGGACCCGGCATGCGGAGCAGCGACTTGAATGAAGCGGAATGGACACGGGGATATAGCATCGTCACAGGGCTTGCCAGCCGGTCGGTCGACCTTGCAAAAGCCCTTCGTATCTATCAGAACAATGTACGCATTCGTAAACCCGGGCGGGATATCATGATCATGATGAACACCTGGGGAGACCGAAGCCAGGATAAGAAAGTAGGAGAGAAATTCGCGCTGGATGAATTGAGGGCCGCAGCCAGGCTGGGCATAACGCATTTTCAATTGGACGATGGCTGGCAAACGGGCCGCTCGGCGAATTCTGCCTTTAGTGGGGGATCTTTTAATAGAATCTGGGACAATCCTGATTACTGGAAACCGGATCCTGTGAAATTTCCTAATGGACTGGCACCGGTAGTGCGGCTTGGTAAAGAACTGGGCATAGAAGTCTGCCTTTGGTTCAATCCAAGCAACGATGATGACCTGGCTAACTGGAGAAAGGATGCAGATGCACTCATTTACTTGTATCGAACGTACAGTATCCGTACATTCAAAATAGATGGTGTCAGGATTACCAGCAAACAATCAGACATTAACTTCAGAAAGATGTTCACGGCTGTACTGGAAGCAACTAATAATGAAGCTGTTTTCAACCTGGATGCTACGGCGGGCAGGCGATATGGCTACCACTACTTCAACGAGTATGGAAATATCTTCCTGGAGAACAGGTACACTGACTGGACGAATTACTACCCGCACTGGACGCTCCGCAACCTGTGGATGTTGTCGAAGTACATTCCTGCTCAAACCCTGCAGATCGAGTTCCTGAATAATTTCAGGAACAGCAAGCTGTACCCGCCGAACGACCCATTGGCTCCGTCAAAAATACCTTTTGAATATACTTTCGCAGTTACCATGATGGCACAGCCGCTCGCCTGGTTTGAAGCTACAGGCTTACCGGAAGAAGCGTTCGGGATAGCACCTGTAATCAGGAAGTACCGCACTATTCAAAAGGATATTCATGCAGGAATGATTTTCCCGATTGGCCAGGAGCCCTCAGGGAAAAGCTGGAGTGGTTTCGAATCTGTACAGAAAAACAACAGCGGGTACGTGCTCGTGTTCCGCGAGTTAAACAATCAGCCAGTGTTTGCTATGGAAACCTCCCTGCCAGAAGGAAGCAGCATTCAATTTGAACCGGTTTTAGGCAAGGGCAAGAGCTTTCTGGCAAAGGTTCAACGCGGCGGTAAAGTGTCGTTTAATTTACCATCTCCACTCTCCTATTGTTTGTACCGGTACAAAATCAAGTGATAATATATCACCCGAATTCATTGTACTCCTATCATGATCGACCGCTTAAAAAACTATTCAACCGAGACCTTGCCAGCCTTAAAGAATAGATTTCATTGTATCCGTAGTGCTCTACCAGCAGCTAAGACAATCATTATTTGAAACGTACATTTTTATAAAGAAACCGAAAATAAGGTAATGCTTTATTTCAACGAAATAAAGCGTTTGCAGGGCTAGTTCCACTTGATTATTTGGTAGCTTCCATGATATTATTCTTCATTCCCCAGGAATAGATACTCTTCAGGATTGGGGTAAATGATTCACCTGTTTTCGTAAGACGGTACTCCGTTCTGGGAGGTATTTCCCTAAAATCCTTTTTAATCACCCACCCGCTTTTAATCAACTCTTTCAACTGCTGGATCAGCATCTTCTCCGATATGCCCGGAATGGATTTCATGATCTCGTTATAACGCAAGGCCCCATTTCTTAAATGCCAGATAATAGCCAGCTTCCAACGGCCGCCAATCATGGTCATGGTCGATGTGATAGGACAGCCTTCTGTAATAGCTTTCTGATTGGTATAATTTGTTGAACTTACTTTTCGCATAGTATACTTACTAAATTGTATGTACCCTACTATTTCATAGTAAAAGTAGACCTTTTTATTTTTGCTGTATGACAAATCAACATCTTAAGAACAAAAACGTTCTCATTATCGGGGGTAGTACAGGCATGGGCAGAGCAACAGCCATAGCTGCTTACGAGCTCGGTGCCAACGTTACACTCACAAGCCGCGAACACGATAAAGCAGTTACCGCGGCGGCGGCCATCGGGGCCGAAGTAAAGGGATATGCGCTAGACATCAACAGCGAACAAGCCGTCCTTGCTTTTTTTGAAACCCATTCCTCTATCGATCACATTTATATTGCCGCCGGGTCTACAAAGCTCAGTGCCGTTACAGAGGGCATTCTCGAAGACCAGATGAAGGCATTTAACGAAAGAATACTCGGGAGCCTGCGAGTGGTAAGGGCTACAGCAAACAAAATAAATCCATCTGGTTCCATAACCTTTACAGGCGGTGTTTCTACCGATAGGCCCATAGCAGGTGCATGGGTTTCAGGATTGGGAACTGCATCTGCCGAGCAACTGGCAAGAGTGCTGGTTATGGAGCTGCCTCATATCCGCTTTAACGCCGTAGCTCCTGGCTATACGGATACGCCGATGTGGGACGCTATACTGGGTGAAAACAAAACGGTCATCCTTGCCAGTGTAGCAGAAAGGTTGCCTGTAAAGAAAATAGCGACTCCGGAAGAAGTGGCTTCGGCAGTTATCTTCCTTATGTGCAATGCATCGGTAACCGGAGAAGTAGTTCATGTAGACGGTGGATTACGCCTGATATAGATCTCTTAACCATTTGAATTATTCAACTTAAATAACACGAAAATGACAGAAGAACAAATCGGATCATCACTAGAAGCGATGATTTCTCTGGTAGCAGCAGGTAAACCTATGGAAGCATTTGCCCAGTTTTATCATGATGACCTGGAAAAGACAGACCTGGATGGAGTTACGCACAAAGGCAAGTTGGTGAATGAACAAATCGGTAACGAGCTACTCTCCAAAGTAACGGCCATACGCGACTTTACGGCAGTGGATAAAATCGTTAAAGGTAACAGGAGTTTCCTGGTGTGGTCGCTGGATTTCGATCATGCAGATGACGGCGCCATTAAAGTAACCCAGGTAGCTATTCAGGACTGGCAGGATGGAAAGATTATCAGGGAGCGTTTCATTGCCTGAACCGCACCACCTAAACATTTGGTGCGGCGCCGGTTTCGTCCGGTTCATTTTGTGGTAATGTGAATGAAAATGTAGTGCCGACACCTTCCTTGCTGGCAACATATATTTTGCCACCATGCTGTTGCACGATCTGCGCGGTAACGTAAAGGCCAAGCCCGATGCCTGGTGCTTGTCTTTCATGCTGGTTGTCTACACGGAAGTATTTTTCAAAGATCTTATGGTTCAAGCCTTCAGGTATGCCGATACCGAAGTCCTGCACACTTATTTCAGTGCCCTGGACTGCTTTCAACGATGTAATGATAATTTTTCCTCCTTTAGGTGAATACTTTATTGCATTCGAAATCAAGTTCTTCAGCACCTGACTGATCAGTTTCTTATCTCCTGAAACTATCTGGTCTTTTTCACTGTTGAAATTGATCTGATGGTTTTTTAAAAGATGCCGAGTTACTTCTATCTGTTCCTCTATCAAGGCACTGAGATCAAATGGTTGTATATCTAGCAAAACCTCCCCTCGTGACAATTTAACGGTATCCAGCAAGTTTTTAATCAGTTCTGTAAGGCGATCAACCTGCTGATCCAGTCTCTTCATCAAAGTAAAACTGGTTTTATCAATGTCATCTTTGAACCTTTCAACCAATATCTCAGTGTACACCTTTATGCTGGTAACAGGTGTTTTGAGTTCATGGCTGGCAATAGCAATAAATTCATCCTTCAGCTGTTGCTGTAATTTGGCTTCGGTAATATCTCGTGCAATGGTAGAGATACCAATTACAGCACCTGTGGAATCCTTTACTGGGGTTAGTGCAATCTGCAGGTCTGCAGCTTTTCCGTTTTTATGCAGCCGCACAGTTTCGTAAATGGGTACCGAGATTCTGCGCGCTATAGTTTCCACCTTCTTTATCGATTCAAGAACGTCCTCAGGAAGCATCACTACGTCTAACGACTTACCAATCACTTCCTCGGCTTTATAACCGTATAGAATTTCAGCAGCCTTATTCCAGCTTGTTATCACCCTGTTTAAATCTACAGTTACAATGGAGTCTTGTGAAGACTCTGCTATAGCTGCAAGAAAATATTTCGCCTGTTCGTCTCTGTTATATTTATCACTATTTTCAATGTTCATCCATTCTATTTTAATGCTCTATGAATTGTTGATGAGTAGCGTCTTTCATTCTCTAATCTCTAAAGAAATTCAAAACTTCGGCCAAGCCTCATTTTTACTTTTAGATGCGATAAATTTGATGGAAAATACCTTTAAGTCGCTCGTATTACAATAGCTTTATATCCTATAAAACACCCATGCCAACTATGAAACAGCCGACTCCCAATCTTGAAATCACCCGGGGAAAAGCTCTACGATATGTTAGGACGGCATCCTTTGGCTTGAAGGGTGACATATACGTTTTGAACATTTCTTTTCAGAATATTGTTCAAGATGGCAACGTAAAACCTGGTAGAGAAAATACCTTTATCTTTCATCACTATAACAGCCAGATTTCGCGTTGGCTGCGTTGAAATACTTGATATGTATAAACTACTAAAGCGCCCCTTTTTTGGCCGGTTCATGGTGAAGTGGATAAGTCCGCTAACAGCTGAAGAACAAAAAAACTGGCAGGCCGTATCGGTACAAAGCAAATCAGGCAGTATATTGCGGGGGCTTTTTGCGAAGTCTTTTATAGAAGCGAAAGCAACGATTGTACTAGGGCATCCGATGGGTAAAGAAGCGAAGGGTTATTTCATAAAACACGGCTATACGGATCTGTTAAGGAAAAATGGCTACAATACGCTCGTATTCGACTTCAATGGATTCGGGGAAAGCACCCATGGAAACTTTTCCTATTTCGAGGATATTGTCGCTATCGGTAACAAAGCTTACGAACTAACGCCCAACTTGCCAATCGGTTATCATGGCATTTCACTGGGCGGGCAATGGGCTACGATCGCCTTTACGGATGCCAATCATAGATATGGATTTGCTATTGTGGAAAGTGCCGCCACCAGCCTGGACGACTTCTGGATCCAGTTTCCGTCTGTTTACCGCTTTCTTAAAGTATTCAATTTCTTTCTGCCGAATTATAGAAAGCAGATCCATATGAAGGAACGGATAAAAGAAATAAAAGGGCTTCGTTCTCTCTTACTTATATATTCTGGTAGCGACGAATGGACGCCTGTTGAAATGGGAAAGACGTTTAAGGCTAATAGCCCTGTTGCTACAGAGCTCTGGATAGTACCCCGTGCCGAACACGCAACGATCATGAAATCGGAGCATAAGGCCGAATATGAAGAAAAAATAGTCCGTTATTTCGACACGGAGGTAAAGGCCTTGGCTTTTCTGTAGCTATATTTGCATTCCCGGACTGTTAGCTCAGTTGGTTAGAGCGCTTCCTTGACATGGAAGAGGTCACTGGTTCGAATCCAGCACAGTCCACCCAAGAAGTTGTCTCAAAAGTAAGAAATTCACCGGTTAGAATTGGCTTCCATGGCAGGAACATGCTCCTTTCTTTGATCCTCGTAGGCTGACCCAGGTTATGTTCTTATCGATAATATCTTCTCCTATAAAGCCATTCAAATTTGATGTTAACTTTTATTACCTTAACAGTCAGTCCTAATGGGGTCATTCCTTCAGCCTGGAATCTATTATGATGGTTACCGGTCCATCATTCAGCAATCTTACTTTCATATCGGCGCCAAAAATACCCGTAGCGATCTTTTTACCAAGATCCGATTCGAGGCGATCGATCATTTTCTGGTAAACAGTCACTGCTATTTCTGGGCGGGCTGCTTTTATATAAGACGGCCGGTTGCCTTTGCGGGTGCTGGCATGCAGGGTAAACTGGCTCACGAGCAACAGCTCGCCGCCGGATTGCTTTAGATCCAGGTTCATTATACCGGCAAGATCATTGAAGATGCGTAGGTGGATTATCTTTGTACTGAGCCAGGCGAGCTCTTCATTCGTGTCTCCCTCCTCTACTCCCAGAAGCACCAGCATACCTGCCTGTATAGATCCTGCTACAGAATTGTTGACCGTTACGGAAGCTTCGCTTACCCTTTGTATGACTGCGCGCATATATTTCTGTTTATATTCATTTTACTGTAAGTTTGAAAATAAGTAGAATCGATTAAAGATGAGCGCAAGAATAGAAGTAAAAAAGGTAACGGCCAGCGAAGACCTCAAGAAAGCATTCAGTGTACGAAGAGAAGTATTTGTAGAAGAACAACATTGCCCTCCGGAGCTGGAATGGGAGCATGATGATATCGCTGTACATTTTTTAGCCACCTATAACGATATGCCTGCAGGAGCCGCGCGATGGCGTAAAACTGATAAGGGCTATAAGCTGGAACGCTTTGCAGTGTTGCAACAATACCGGGGAAAGAAAGTAGGAGAAGCACTGGTGGCAGCCGTTATTAACGATCTTCCCTCCGGTGCTTCACCCATTTATCTAAACGCACAAGTAGCTGCTGCAGGTTTCTATAGCAAGCTTGGTTTCAACAAGCAGGGAGATGAATTTGAAGAAGCCGGCATTCAACATTACAAGATGGTAAGGATTTTGCAATAGTATTACAATATCCTAAGCAGAACACACGTTAAAGTCGTAATAAAAGCTTACTAACCCCCATACAATAAGATGAAAGCCATTCCAGCATTGGGGTGGCTTTTGTTATTGTGGTAAACTGTCTTTCTTTTTACCAAGTGTATCAGCCTGCTTGATAGGATCGGGCTCACGCCTGTTCGGCATCTGCTCCGTCATGCGCGAAGAGCCGGTGGTGCCTGGAGTGGACGTAGCATCATTAGGGTTGCCGGTTATTGGCATTGGAGAACTGCAGGATGCGATGGCTGCAAGCAGCACGATCGATAAATAAACTGTTTTCATTTTGCTCTTTATGAATGATAATAAAAAGCTGTGCCATAATGGAGAACCCGTATTTCAACATACCCAACAGAACTTCTATATGGGAGCGCCAATATTATCCGAAAATATCTACCTTGCCGGCACAATACCGCTGCTGATTATGAAAGATTACAAGAAATACTTTATTCTACCGGCTTCGCCGGAGGAATTGTACCTGGCCCTTACCAATCCTACCATCATCCGCTTATGGACTGGCGAAGATGCAGAGATGAGTACCGAGCCCGGTTCGGAGTTTTCTCTTTGGGAAGGCAGCATCTCCGGCAGGAATATTTCCTTCGAATTGAACCGGAAAATCGTGCAGCAATGGTACTTCGGCGATCAGGAAGAGCCCTCGATCGTCACCATTATCCTTCATCCCCATAAATTCGGTACTTCGGTAGAATTGAAGCATACGAATATTCCTGATGAGGAATTCGAAGATATCGTTGAAG
>JACMJX010000164.1 GCA_014380425.1 Chitinophagaceae bacterium
AACATGAAATCGGTGAATTCCGGTGTGCGCTTTAGAACTATAACTGTCTCCAAGCTATTGGCAGATGGAAGCACCAGACTACTGGAAGAACTCAGCTATCCGGATACAGATTCTCTCACGTATAATCTCAGCACGATAGCTGAGGAAACCATAGGAAGCCGGATCGGTATTCTTTTCTCCGCAAAAGGGTCGACAGGTGAAATATACGACACACTTTATGAGTATGTAGTAACGCCGGTAACCCAAATACGTATAGCCCTTGACGTCCTTAAAGAAGCGGAAAAAGGAAAGAATCTTACCTTCCCTGTCGTGCTCGACACGAGAAGCACCACTACAACTTTAAAAACACTACGCGTTTTTCGATCACTTAACAAAGGCGCACGTTCGGCTATCGATAGTGTCGTCAATATCGGTGGCTCCATCCACACCTATAACTTTAATGAAAGAATAACGGCTGCGGTAAAAGACCAGTTGCAATACGATTTCGAGCTTACGGACAGTAACAATGATACAGCCAGAAGATCTGTGAAAATAGTGGTAGTTCCAGGACGTGGTAATTACAGGATGGCGGTAATCAGCGATCTGAACTCCGCCTATGGTGAAGCCAGCTACGAATGGCAGGTAGATAGCATCATGCAGCGTATTCCGCGTTTATGGAAACCAGACATGGTAGTTGCGGGCGGCGATTTGATTGCCGGACAAAGCACCACGGCTTACGATAGTGCTGGCAATGCCAGAATGTGGAATGCTTTCGACGCAAAGGTGATGAGCCCGCTTCGTAACAACAATATACCGCTTGCATTTACAATGGGTAACCATGATGCAGCTACAGGCTTCAATATCGACCGTGCAGGGGCTCGTAATTACTGGCGCACACCGGGCAATTTCCCGGGCGTATACCCGATCGATACGAGTAATTTTCCCTATTACCATTCTTTCATGGATCAGAAAGATGGTGCGTTTTTCTTTGTAAACTGGGAAGCGAGCGATGCGAACCTGAGCAGCCAGGATATCGCCTGGACAAGAGCTCAATTTGAAAGTGAAGCTGCCAGGAAAGCAACTTACAGAATACTGATCGGACACATGCCTTTCTATGGCGTGGCGCAGGAAAGAGACGGTGCGGGAAATATCTTGAATAACGGAGACGAACTTCGTAAAATAGCAGAAGACCTCGGGGTTACTCTATACGTTAGTGGTCATCACCATGCATATTATCCAGGTAAGCGGGGAGAAATAGAACTGCTGAACGCCGGAGCGGCGGGAAGCGGCGCGCGTAAATGGACCTTCAGCGATGAAACGTGCCCTAACACGGTTACGCTGATCGATTTCTTTACAGCTAATGATTCTCTCGTGTACACTACCTACGAAATAGCGGAGCGAAATCCGGATAATATGCGGGTGTTTGATGAAAGCCGGCTTCCAAAAGCAGTATTCGGCGTTAACGGATTCACCCATAATCGAAGTCTTACTATAAAAGCAGATGCCAATGGAGAGATGAATGCGTTGAATGTGCCGGATAGCATCGGATCGAAAGCGTCTGGGCTTGTTCAACTAACGCAGGAAGGAAATACTGTTAAAATAACAGGATCGTTCTCCGCGCTTGAAGGCACACTGATAGTGGGTGCTGATGCCATCGGGCTTTACAGGAACGTTTTCCCTCAAAGTGGCGACCTGCTAAAAGCATTGAAAGTTAAATCTTCCAATGGCAAGTCGGGAACGTTCGAAGGAATTGTAAACATCGACCAACGTAAAGAACTCCTTGAACTGATAAGCGTTGGTGCCTTATATGTTCTTATAAAATCGGATCTTTATCCTAATGGAGAAATCCGCAGCCAGCTCTTTGCCGCAGATAACCAGGCTCCCGCCAAAACAATGATTACCAGCCAGCAGTCGAACCTGGTCTATGAACTGCGCGACATCCCTGCCTTCTTCAAAATTGCATGGAACAAAGCGGCGGACAAGGATAAAGACGTACTGGTATATAACTACCAGTTAAGCACCGACTCGCTGTTTACACAGATCATCTACAAAAAATACACAGGTGCTGCTACTACTTCAGGCCTTTCTCAAAGCGATCTATGGAAACTGCTAGACACCGTTCCCCTGGATGCTGCCCGGCAATACTGGCATCGCGTGATTTCGAGCGATGGCAAGCATAACACCATAAGTGATCCGCAGTCTCTTACCCTTCTCAAGACCGCAGCTCCTGTAACAGGCAATATCGAGCTGCAGGCTCCTGAATATGTGTATGCCTGCGCCGGTAAAGACGGTGACGATAACTGTATAGAGGCTTTCGCCAATGCAAGCTCGGGTCATGGCGTGGTGGTGGATAGCCTTGGCAAAGTTTGGTACCACCCCTATTCCGGAGGCCTGTTGATCCGGAATGCAGATGGCAGCTTTTACCAGCCCACATCTCCGAATATCCGCTTTTCTATGCCTTCAGCGCCGAATACCATCCTGCCTGCATGGCAACCGGGCGCTTACATTCGCCAGGTTATCCTCAATGGCAATACATACACGATCAACCTCTGCACAGGCCTTGGGCTTGCTAAAGATGGCAATATATTGATAGCTGCAGCGAGTGCATTGATCAAACTGGATATCAACACGGCGGAACCGCTCAGATATGTGCAGCTCGGAAGTCTCGGGCTCTCGAACCCTACTACCGACAGCCTTGGAAGAATTCTTGTAACGCGGGTGCTGAACAACCAGAGCTTTCTGCTGCAGGAAAGCACTACCAGTGCCACCGGGTACGACACGTTGAGAAGCCAGTTTGCAGTAGATAATTATCCGGGCACCACGCGTGCATCTGCCCTGGCTTATGATGGCAAATCCATGTACCTGCCTTCTGCCGGAGGTAATTTTGTAAACCGCTACATAAACCCTGATGGCCTCAACTTCAGCTTCGAAAGGCGTATCGACTTGCAAGGCACCTGCAACAGCATTTATGTTGCGCCGGGCAACAAAGTATGGATGATCAGCAACAAAGCAGGCAGCACGCCACCCGTTCTGGAATACAGGGATTTTAGCGACACCGCTGCTATTCAGTCATGGAGCTTTCCGCTTATTGATATAGCTGCAGAAGCAAGTGACCTTAGGGGACTGGGAATGAACAAAACAAGAGATACTTTTTATGTAGCATCGCTGGGTGCATTCAAACTATACAAATATCATATCATTGCTAACAACGGGGTAACGGAGGAAAAAGCAGATACAGCACCTCTTTATACCATCGACAGAGTGAAGGGTGTAAAAGCAAACGGTGTGGCCGATAGTCTCGGGATATATTGTACATTGACGGGCGTTCTGCAGACAGATAACAAGCTTGACGGCAGAACCGCTTACCACTTCGTGATCAACGATCGTACGGCCGGCATCCAGGTATATCAACCGAATCCTGCTCCTTTCGTAGCACTGGAACAGGGCGATTCGGTGGTCATCCGCGGGTTCTTACGCCAGTCTTTTGGCCTGCTGCGGATAGTAACAGACACGCTCCTGCTAATTAGCAAAGGTAATAAGCTGATGAATGCCGATACAGTGTCTGCGCTTGCAGAACCCCTGGAATCTGGCAGCCTATTTATAACCGGGCTCGAACTTACCGACAGCCTTTCCTGGAGCCAATCGCCTTTTTATACGGGAACTGATTTTATGGCTCGCGCAACAGCAAATGATTCCTTGCAGATCAATATACCGCCTTCCATCGATTTGAGCCAGATCGACAGGCCCCGGGGTGAATTCGCCGTAAGGGGTATTCAATCGCAGTTTAAAGAATCGGCTCCGTTCACATCTGGCTATAAGATAGAACTGAAAGACAGTTCCGATATCGTTTATACCAATACGATAGTAAATGGTGATGCGTTCTGCGGAACAGATACGATGCTGGTGATGGTGAAATCGCAGGGGGCGTTTAATGCGGGTAATACTTTTAGACTGCAGCTAAGCAACGAAAAGGAAAGCTTTGACGCAGTAGTTAGAGACACTATCGTAAATGCCGGTACATGGATAAAAATACCCGCGCCGCTCCTTGCGGGCAATTATCGCGTGCGGGCAACAAGCAGTGCTCCTTTACTAACCGGAGGTCAAAACGAAAACCGTCTTATAATTACCCAGCCACTGCCGCCTGTAATCGCCCTTAATGGAGCTATCCTTTCAGCTACAGGTAGAACGGATTTTCAATGGTATTTCAATGGCGAACCCGTTCCGGCACCCGCAGGCACCAGGGATAACCTGGCGGTTACCGTAAGTGGCTCCTACAGGGTGGTTGCCCTGAATGGAAGATGTAGCAGTTCTTCAGCGCCGCTCCAGGTAAACCTGGAGGAGGTCTTCCAGGAAAGATTCAACGGCTTCTCCTGCACGCCAAATCCTGCCTCGGACTTTATAAGGGTAAGATTTAACGATGCATATCTCGGTAGCGTAAAGTATCGTTTAGTGAATACGGACGGCAAAACAGTGCTCGCTGCTTCGTTCAATAAAGCGGGCGCCATTGCTGATCATAGCATTCCTTTATCGGGAATCACTTATAAAGGCATGCTGTTTCTCGAGATCAGAACAGACAAGAAAAAAACAGTGAGAATACTAAGGCTCTAAACTGATAAAAAGACCACCCGTTTATATCCCGATTATGCAAATCTCCCTGAAGTAGTTATTCAACCTGCTTCAGGGAGATTTGTTTTACTGGTAAATATCGGAAGTCTTTTTGTTGATCACTTTAAGGAAAAAAGAGGGGGATATTCTTGAACCGATGCGAAGGGCTTTAACGATCCCTATGGGAATCTCCCATTGATCTTTTGCAAGGGCATCCATGCTTTCCTTTGCTACCTGTTCGGGCCTTATTCCTTTATTGGCCTGGCCGCGCTTATCCCGGGCACCGCGATCTAGGTCCGTACCTACAATCGGTGGAATGATCTCGAACACCTTGACCGGGGTAGCGGCAAGCTGCTTACGAAGCGAAATGGAAAAGGAATGCAATGCTGCTTTCGTAGCGGAATAAACAGGGGTGATTACTAACGGTGTAATGCCAAGCCCAGACGTGACATTGATAATTGCAGCCTCGCTTTGTTTCATGAAGTGTGGAGTAAACAGAGCGGTAAGATGAAAACAGGCTTCGAGGTTGATAGCTACCTCGCTGTCTCCCTCTAGGTAATGCTGCTCTCCTTTCCGGAAATCTATCTCCCGCTGCATACCTGCATTGTTGATGAGCACATTGATTCCCGGGTAGTTTTTGATGCAAAATTGGTACAGCTCCCGCCGCTGCTCCTGCATAGACAGATCGCACTGCTGAATGATAAGATCGGGTACGGTTTGTTTTGCAGCATTCAATTTCTCCTGCCGTCTTCCGCAGACGATCACTTTATTGCCTTGCAATATGAAAGCTTTTGCTAATTCAAGCCCGATGCCAGTAGCTCCTCCGGTAATCAAAACCGTATTGTTAGTTGTTTTCATTTTTAATCGCTTAGGTTAATGATGCAAAGATTCCTATGATGTTCCCGTCAGGATCTGTTACCTGCGCAAATCACTGGACCCATGGTGCATCCCAGGGCTCCTTAAACCCCTTCATTGCCGGATGGCGCATCAGTACAAACGCCTGGCATAGAATTTATCCTGTTTAAAGATATGGAAGAAAAGAACTACACCGGCATTATTCCGGATAATCATACCGCTCAGCAGGTCGAGATAACGCAGTGAAAGTAATGCA
>JACMJX010000165.1 GCA_014380425.1 Chitinophagaceae bacterium
CTTTAATAACACTTATTTCAAACCATGCAGAACCCACGTTGTAATTATTACTTGCTGCCACATCATACTCCAGTGTAAAGTTATCCGGCAGATTTTTAATGTACTCAGGATAGAATATACCGGGCTTCATAAGTGCCAGCCATTTGCCATTTTGTCCGTCAATTGTTTTTATTTCACCACTGGATGTGGTATTCCATTTATCAGGAAAATCTCCCACCGCATCCTGACTGAAATCTTCAAAGGCAACAATTTTTTCACCAGGTACAAAATCGAATTTACTGTGGGCTTTTATGGAAGTGCCTGTTGGAGAAGGATTAGTTTGACTGTTAACTGTGGATTTATCCTGGCCGCTATTGATTTCTGGATTTGTAGTATTTGTATTTGAGCTAGTTATGACAGTATCCACTTTATCGATGGCCTTGTCTACACCGTTATTAACTTTTTGGTCAATCTTTTGATTTACTTTATTTTTTGCACTTTGTTTTGCCCTGTTTAAAATACCTGATTGTCCGTTTGTGGTTTGCACAAATATGAGTAGTAATAAGACGGAAGCTGCCTTTTTCATATCAAATTGTTTAATAGCCAAAACTATCAAATCAACTTTGGGCTACAATCCCAAGAAACAGGGATTTTGCAATAGGAAAAAAAGGGAGTGAAGCGTATATTAAATAACAATGTAACGTACATCGTAAAATTGAGTTTTGATTACGCTGAGGCCGATACGAGAAGGAAAAGAGAAATAATAGGTTTGATGTAATCCGAAAAATCGAATTTTACCGGAATAGGTTATTGAACCTCCCGGCTCAACGAAGCCATTCAGCTAATATATAATTTAGGAAAGTGTTTTAGTGAGAATGAACGAGGGCAAATCTTCAAAAAAACCGATTTGCCCTCGCAGTTGGCCTACCAGGATTCGAACCTAGACAAACTGAACCAAAATCAGTTGTACTACCATTATACTATAGGCCAATCCTTAAATGGAGTGCAAAAATAAGGGGTTCACCTGTTTGAACCAAGATTTTTTCAAATTACTTCTATCAGGTAATGATTCTTTCTTCCTTTTTGAACCAGTATGTATTTATCGTGCAGAAGCAGTGAATGATCTACCCTGGCTTGCAAATCTTCCACTTTCTTCCTGTTGATACTCACTCCGCCGTTCTGGATCATTTTTCTTGCCTCGCCCTTGCTTGTAAAAACATTCGTGTCCGTTAAAAAGCTAAGCAGATCTGCACCCGCATTTACTTTCTCCCGTTCATAGCCGGAACGCACTACACCCTGCATGGTTTCAAGATCGGACTCACTAAGGCTTTCTGCAGATGCATTTTGGTAGAGAAACAGCTTTTCCGTTGTTTCCAATGCACCGGTGTATCCTTCCCGCCCATGGATATACACGGTTACTTCTTCCGCCAGCTTCTTTTGCAGAATGCGCGCGCCAGGGTCTTTTTCGTGTTCCGTAATAAGGCCTTCTATAGTCGCGCTGTCAAGGAATGTGAAGATCTTGATATAGCTTACGGCATCGACATCGGTGGTATTCAACCAGAACTGATAGAACAGGTAGGGGGAGGTGCGTTCAGGGTCGAGCCATACGGTCCCCTGTTCGGTTTTGCCGAACTTGGTTCCGTCTGCCTTCTTAATAAGCGGGCATGTAAAGGCAAAAGCTTCGCCCCCTGCCTTCCTGCGAATGAGTTCTGTGCCGGTTACTATATTACCCCACTGGTCAGATCCCCCCATCTGGAGTTTGCAGTTTTTAGTGGTATAGAGGTGGAAGAAATCATAACCCTGGATCAACTGGTAAGTGAACTCCGTGAACGACATCCCGCTGTCGCCATCCAGTCGTTTTTTTAAAGAATCCTTCGACATAATGTAGTTGTCGGTAATATTCTTTACCGTATACCAGATGAAGTCGAGGAAGCTAATGTTTTTAAACCAGTCGAAATTGTTGACCATTTCCGCGGCATTTGGCTTTGCGAGGTTGAAATCGAGAAATCGTTCCAGTTGTGCTTTTATGCCTTTTACATTGATCTCAAGTGTATCCATGTCAAGCATTTTACGTTCTTCCACTTTAAAAGAAGGGTCGCCCACCATTCCCGTAGCCCCTCCCACCAGCGCCAGTGGCTTGTGGCCCGCTTTCTGCAAATGCACGAGGAGCAGTATAGGCACAAGGCTTCCGATATGAAGGCTTTCAGCAGTTGGGTCGAAGCCTATATAGGCGGAGGTCATTTCCTTTTTCAGTTGTTCTTCGGTGCCGGGCATGATATCCTGTAGCATTCCTCTCCACCTTAGTTCATCGATCAGATTCATTGTTTAGAGTTGATTTAACCGGGTTTCCAAAACCCCTTTTTTATCGTATTTCCTTTATTCTACCCGCTTTTACAGCGGTATTTTGCGCCAGTCTGCAAAAGTAATGGAATTGCAATATTTACTGTTAAAAGCCGTTATTTATCGCTATGGCGCTGGTTCATCGCCCAGATTGAAAGATCATTTATGAAGAAGTTTTACCTGCTTATAGTTCTTACCGGCATATTTTCTACCTACCAGGACACTGTTTACGGACAATTCCGCAAATATTCCAACGAATTCCTCAATATTGGTGCCGGCGGGCGTGGGCTGGCGATGGGAAGCTCCCAGGTAGCCAGTGTAAAGGATGGCACCGCCGGTTACTGGAACCCTGCAGGGCTTGTTCATATAAAAGATCAGCCACAACTGAACATCATGCATGCGGAGTACTTTGCAGGAATCGGAAAATACGATTTCGGAAGCCTGGCCATTCCGCTGAAAGACAAGAGAAGAACTATTGCACTCTCCCTGCTGCGCTTTGCAGTAGACGATATCCCCAATACTATCTTTCTCGTGGAAGCAGACGGAACGCTTAATTACAACAATATCACGAGCTTTTCTTCATCTGACTACGCTTTTCTTCTATCTTATGCCCAACCCGTTAAACTGGGCAATCCTAACAGGAGCCTGAATATTGGAGTCAACGCTAAAATAATTCACCGGAAAGTGGGGAAATTTGCGACGGCCTGGGGGTTTGGCCTTGATGCAGGCCTTAGGATGGAAAGGGACAACTGGAGTGTTGGCATAGTAGCAAAAGACATTACAACCACGTTTAATGCCTGGTCTTTTAACTTTAATGAGAAAG
>JACMJX010000166.1 GCA_014380425.1 Chitinophagaceae bacterium
ACCTGAACACTTTAGGACCATCGTCTGCATTCGACAACTTGATTCCGTAATGCTGCTGTAGCAGCACGATCAGTTCGAGGGCATCTATGGAGTCTAGACCAAGGCCTTCAACAAAGAGCGGCTGTTCGTCGCCGATATCTTCCGGCTTTACGTCCTGCAGATTTAGTTGCTCTACGATCTGCTTTTTTAGTTCTGCAATTAGATTATCCATTTTATAGTTGATAGATTACTTTAATGTTTTCTTCGTTAAATACCTGTGCGGTGGGCGTTCTCTGACTCTCCCCTTTGTCTTTTTCCACAAGCAATAGCACTGCCTTATAATCATCTCCCATCAGTTCTACCCATCCACAGATACATACCTGCAAGATATTATTATTTATCAGGTTGTTTACATATTGTGCTATAAAAGGCGCATCGAACTCAGGGGAAATGAAAAAAGCATTTTCTCCTTTTATGCGGTGCCGGATACATATCTCCCCGATCATAATATTAGGCAGAGTGTACACAAAAAGAGCGGGGCTGGGTATTTGCCGGGTAGATTCAAGATAGCGGAGATCGACGTCGAGGCTTGAATTGCTATTGGAGATTATTACGCCTGTTTCGTAAGGGTTATAACCGGCAAGAATAGGCTGTTTGTTAATGAGCAGTTCCGCGGCCAGCCAGCCCAACTTACTCAGGTTATCCATTTTATAGAACTTCGGATACTCGCTTGCGAGATACTGATAAAGAGAGCCAAGAAACTGCTGCAGATCAGCGGCTTTATTCTCAAAAAACGCAGTACCGTTCCTGTAGGCAATATTCCGGCGAATCACACAACTTGCCGAGATATAGTTATCTGCGTGCAAGCTAGTTTCATCTATGATATGTAGGCCGGGTATCAATCCAGTATCTCTTCGATTTTAATCAGCCTTGAAAGTTTCGTTAATGCCGTAGCATGGTCTTTTACATACGGATTCTTCCGATCCCATACATACCCCGCCAAAACGGAGCAGATCATATTCTTTATACTGGCATTTTGTTTGTCTGAAAAAAAGATTGTATCGAGTGTTCCATCGTACCAGGCCATCACGTAGCTCCTGAAAGTGTTGACGCCCTGCATTACCGGTTCCATGTACTCCTTTTCCCAGTCGATCGTTTCTCCATTCAGGTGCCTTATTACAAGATGCGCGGCATTTTGGCTGCTTACCGTGGCAAGTGTAACGCCGGAAGAAAAAATGGGATCCAGAAATTCGGTTACATTACCTGTGAGCACATAGCCATCCCCGTAAAACTTGTCGTTAGTGGACGACCAGGATTCGAGCACCTTTGGTTCGAACACCAGTTCTACATCCTTGAACCTCTCTTTTAGATAAGGTTCCGATTCCATCAATGCGCGGAGAACTTCTTCGTCAGTACCCTGGTAGCGACTGAAAAACTCCGGGTTTCCCACGAACCCTAATGAAGTGATACCGGTTGAAAAAGGAATGACCCACACCCATACGCCCGGTTGGTGAACTACGATAGTGATGCGGTTAGGCTCGTCGTCCAAAGCTCTTTTTACATCTTTCGTATGCGCAAACAATGCTTTGCGGGGAGGCAGATTAGAGGGTTTACCAAGGTTGAACAACCTGGGAATTACGCGCCCATAACCGCTGCCATCTATGATAAATCGTGCTTCTATAACGGTTTCCGCACCATGAATATCCTCTACAGTTACTTTAGAATTCGATCCTTTAAAAACGATATTGGTTACCGTAATTTCATAGCAAACCGGTACGCCCATTTTTTCTACTTCGTCGGCGAGGGTTTTATCGAAATCAGCACGGGGAACCTGCCAGGTCCAGTTCCAGCCCTCGGTAAACTGATCGGCGAAGAAATAGTCGCAGGTTTTACCATTCTTAACGAACTTGGCACCGAACTTTTCCTGGAAGCCCATTTTCTTTACAGCATCCAGAAATCCGGCTTCGGAAAGGGCTTCCATGCATCGCGGCAGCAAGCTTTCGCCGATTACAAAGCGGGGGAACTTCAGCTTTTCGACTACCTTAACCTTGAATCCCGCCTTGTTGATAATGGACGCTGCCACCGTACCCGAAGGGCCTGCACCAATTACAAGGACGTCTACTTTTTCTGTGTTCATTGTCTAATATAAAGTGTACTGTAATATGTACCTATCTTACTTTTTTACACTTCAACAGGGTTTGACTGAGGCCAATTCCGTTTATCTGCTCCTCGATTTCAAAGCCTGCTTCCTGTACACATTCTATGAATACCCGGGCACTGTACATTTGGCTGTTACCATTAGCTATCGCCGTGAAATACAACGAAGTTTGTTGCAGGCAGAAAGCAGCCACTTCAAACTTCTGCCGATCCCAAAACGGCTCCATTATAAATACGTGTCCATTATTGTCCAGCGCTTCGTGGCACCGTTTAAGAATAGAAACTATCTCCTTCTCGGAGAAGCAGTCAAGAAACTGGCTCATCCACACGGCATCATACCCTGCAGGGAATTTCACGTCTTCATCGAGAATATTAACCGCAGAAAAGGAAATGCGGTCCTGCAAGCCGAGGTTGTTGATTTTCTCCTTGGCTACATTCAATTGGCCCGGAAGATCCATAATGGTAACTTGTATATCGCTCTTGTACCTGGCAGAAGCGATGGCCCATTTCCCTGTATTGCCGCCCACATCCAGCAGCTTCTTTGTTCCGTTTTTATACACCAGTGGTAATACCAGTGGAAATGCATCATCAGAAAAGAAATGATCGAAATTAAACCAGCTTTTCTGAATATGCTCCGGTAGTTGCGACAGGCCTTCGTAAATGGTCTTCCATTCGCCCAGTTCTTTTAGCCCTACAGGTGTTCCCGTACGAATGCTTTCGTCAAGTGTAAAAAGCCCTTTATAACATACGTCCTGAACAAAATCCATATTTACGATGGTAAGTGGATCGTGAAGAATAAAATATCCTGTTTTGCCCAAGGTATAGATGTTATCATCCACCAGCACCAGACCCATACTCAAACCCGATTCCAGCAAAACCCTCACGCCATAATGGGGCAGGTTTACCTTCTCCACGATCTGTGCGAGGTGGATCCCTTTCTTACCGCTTTCCTCTATCACTTTTAAAATTCCTGAATTTCTAAGTACCCGCGCCGACTGAAAAATAACTGGCCCGAAGGCGATCCACTGGGCCGCTTCCTTGGCCTCGAATGCTGTCTTTTTCTCTTCTCTAAAAAAATTCATGAAACTAAGTGGGTTATAGTGTTTAATGTAGTGTCAATTTTTGCCAAGTACAATAGCCGCATTGCAACCACCGAAACCAGAAGCCGTTTTAAGACAGTTTTTAAGATCTCCTGACAATAATTCCTTGCATACATTTAGTGGATTGTCTGATCCCTGGCTTATAAAGCCATGTGTTGGCAGCACGATATTGGATTTTAGTGAATGTATCGATATAACGGCCTCGATTAATCCGGCAGCTCCCAGTGTATGCCCGTAGTATCCTTTGAGGCTATTTAGGGGAACGGAGTTCATTCCGGCAAGCGTAATTGCTTTAGCTTCCATCGCATCGTTGTACACTGTCGCGGTGCCATGTGCCGAAATAAAATCAACCTCTGAGGCTGAAATTCGCGCGTCGGTCATGGCTTTACCGATGGCGGCATAGAGTTCTTCCCCTGTTCTGGAGGGGCCGGAAATATGATTGGCATCGTTACTTACAGATCCACCTCTGATGCTGATTTCCTTTTCGTAGGCACGGTTGGAAGATAGTATGATCGTTCCTGCACCTTCTCCCAGGTTAATGCCATTACGGGCTTCATCAAAAGGCTTGCAAGGTGCATGACTGATTGCCTGGAATGATTGAAAGCCGGAGAGTACAAATTTAGAGATTACATCAGCACCTGTAATCACCGCGTTTTTATACTGCCCGCTCTGTAAAAGCCTCATACCCGTAATAAGTGCGAGCAGCCCCGAAATGCAGGCATTGGAAACAACTACAGGCTTATTTATAAAACCAAGGTGTTCCGCTACCATTTTTGCAGAAGTATGAAGTGCTATTCTGCTTTTTAATTGCGGGCTTACACTTTCATCTTCAAGCAGGCTTATATTTCCTTTGGTGGAGGAAATAATAAGAATCGTGTCCTTGTCTGCAGGTTTGATAGCAACAGTATCCAGAGCTCCTTTTACTGACTCTATCAACAGTTGTTCGAACTTGGTAAAACAGGCACTTGCGGGTGAAGTATAACTATCGTTATTGAAGAGGGAAGCATAGAAGGGAAGAGGCGATAATTTCTCATTTTCCTGTAGACTAACCGCGGAGCGGCCAGCTGCAAGCTGAGCGAAATTCTCCGAAGACGTTGTGCCCAGGGGAGAAATAATATTATCGGAAGCTATGAAAACGTCTGTCATTTTCCTGTATTAGGTAAATTTCTGCCTTTTCTTCCATTCGTCAAAAAAGGGAGGATTGGTTAGTTGCAGAATGGACTCTTTTAGATCAAGAAACACCTGAACAGATTCACCTGTGGCTACCAGTATATCAGTGTCTTTATTAAACACGCGATAACTGAATATGATTTTGGCAGCGTCGCAGTGAATATAGGTGGTTTCTATCAGCATCGTTTCTCCATACCGAAGTGATTTTTTATAGTCGCAATGAATCGACACCACCGGCACTATGAATCCTTGCTTTTGAAAATCAAGATACCCGATGCCATACTTGCTTCCGAAAGCTTCTCTGCCGTCTTCAAAGTAACGCACATAATGCCCGTGCCACACGATGCCTAGGGGATCCGCTTCATTGAAGCGTACTCTAACTTCGGTAGTGTCAGAAAGTTTTTTAGTCATTACGAGTTATTACTTTTCCACTCCTTGTACTTTGATTTCTGAATAGTATTCAAAACTTTAGCGATACTGCTTGCCCAGTAATTTCTAAAGCCAAATCCTCCGGCTTTACCTGTAAGCCTTTCTGTTAGCAGCACTTTTTTAGAAGCGATATCAAAGAATGTCACGTATATGGAAGCTTCCTGTGCAGTCTTATTCATTCCCTCCATAATAAACAGGAGGCCTACTCCTTTATGATTTCCGTAACTATAACCCTTGATCACACCATCCACAGTTGCTTTTGAAAACCTGCTAGCGTCTGCAGAGTTAGATGACAGTATTTTTTCAGTATTAACCTTGCCGCTTTTCTCCAGCACGGCATTGATGTCGGTAGCAACAGAAGATTTCTGAAATGCTTTTGAAAGATCATACTTTTTTGGCTCGTTCACCACTACCTGGTTAATGGAAGAAAAATAGTTTCTTACTGCCATAGCATCCGCGCCGGCATCGCCAATAAGCCTTGCCTCAGAAAAATCAACACCGAAATAAGTAATGGGAGTTTCGGAAGAATTAAAAATATCTTTTACTTTCTGTGCGGTAACGGACCCAGCATTCAGGAATAGAACAAAAAGACTTAGAAACCATGCTAATTTAGGTATTTGTTTCATGATGAAGCTTATTTTGTTTGAGGAATAAATATTTTCATTTCACAATGAGCAAGGAGAACACCATTGGTCTTCACAGTTGCCGAAACGATTGCGGCATCGAATATCTGGCTTTCTATTCTTACATCCGTTTCCAGGAGATCGTTCTCTGTCGGCAGAAAAAATACGGCAAAGTTTTTAACGGCCCCTATATAGCCTACCGGAACTTCCACGTGCTGCTGCAGGTAAAAATAGCCCGCCCTTGCAGCCGCCGTCTGGGCAATATTCTCTAAGATGCCCGGCTCGGTGAAATATCCGTTGGTGAAGAAAATATTATCGGGCGTAATACGCAAATGAGAGCGGCCGTTTTTCTCGTCGGCAGACACTAATTGATCCACCATTATAAACGGTGGCCGTTGCGGAATAACTGTCGTTATATTTTCTTTTGATACTATCAATTTATTGTTGCCAGAAGTTATAGTAATTGAACCATTGCCTGGGATATTGTTTTACTTTCTGCTCCATTGCTCCTACAAAATCTTTCAGCATCTTCTCCATTACTTCATTTTTTGCTAGATAGCTGTAATCGGTAACGCGGCTGGCGAAAAAATGATAATGAAGGCTGCTTTCTTTCATTCCAAATACAAAAGATACCGGAACCCTGAATCTTGCTGCCAGCACAAACGGGCCCATCGGAAACCTTGCCGCTTCATCCAGAAAACTACACAATAGTGTTTTATTTCCGTCCATAAACCTGTCGGCATGCATGCAGACCAGCTCATTATTCTTAAATGCCTCACTTATTTCATAAATGTGCGAGAGATCATTTTTAATTAAGATAACATTCACGCTCATCTTGCCTGTTACACTAGAAAGATATTCCTTTATTTGCTCATTCTCCCCGTCGAACATCACTATATTAATCTGGGTATTCAGCCTTTTCAGCAAATGACCTGCAATTTCCCAGTTTCCTATATGAGCACTTAGAAGTAAACCTCCTTTCTTCATTGCCACCATCTGGTGAAGATTTTCTTCACCGTCGAAATCAAAAGTGAACTTATTTGGCATACCAGACATAACTACCACCTTGTCAATGATGCTCTGCCCGAACTCATAGTAGTTCTGGTACGTATTAACCAGAGACTTTAGGCGTTTGTAGCCCAATTTTCTGTTAAAATAATGATAACTGTGCGTAGTGGATTTCCATGAAAATAAAAAATAGTAAAACGCTACAAACCTTAACATGAAGTATGCCGGAAATACGCCCAGATTTTTAAGAACAGCAACAAATATACGGTAACCTAAGGGCGTTCCTTTCGATTTACCACGCCAGGAGGGCATTATACGAGCTCTTTTGAATTAACTCTTGATATAACGTAGTCGTAAAAGTCTTGAAACGATTGTATGTTAACGAAATCCTCAGGTTTTACCTTGAAGGAAAAGTTGCTCTCGATTACAACAACCAAATCAATATAGTCGAGACTATCTAGCTCTAGTGTTTCTTTTAGATTTGCTTCGGGTACGATTCGTTCCGCTTCAACTTCGAACTCCTCTACGAGGAATTCGTTGATTTTTTCAATTACTTCTTCATTTTTCATAAGCCGGGGCATTTAGTAGTTATGTCAGCTTTCTGACAATAAGTGATGAGTTAGTTCCGCCAAAACCAAAAGAGTTCGACAAAAATACGTTTATATTTTTCTCAACCGAACTTTTTGCTATATTCAATTTAGCGGAATCCTCATCAGGGTTCTCAAAATTTATGTTAGGGGCGATGAAGTTGTTTTGCATCATCAGTAGGGAGTATACAATTTCGCTTGCACCGGCCATCCAGCACTCGTGCCCGGTCATAGATTTGGTGGAGCTAACCAACGGTTTTGTGCCTTCAAACACTTCGTTGATTGCCTTGGCCTCGCTGGCATCCCCCGCGGGTGTTGAAGTGGCATGCGCATTAATATAGTCTACTTCGGAGGCGGAAATACCCGCATCTTTAAGCGACATTGAAAGAGACCGTACCGGCCCATCTACGGTAGGATTGGAGATATGGGCGCCATTGGAAGAAAAGCCATATCCTATCACTTCTCCCAGAATGGGTGCTCCCCTTTTTCTGGCAGATTCAAGGCTTTCCAGTATCAGGGTTGCCCCACCTCCGCTGGGTATCAGGCCGTCCCGGTCGCGGTCAAAGGGCCTGGAGGCTCTGGTTGGTGCTGACTCCATAACGGAAAAGGCAGATAAGGCATCGAAATTGGCCATCGAATAATGATTTATTTCCTGCGCCCCTCCGCAAACGATACAATCCTGAAGGCCCGTTTTTATAAAATGATACCCCAATCCTATGGCATGAGACCCGCTTGCGCAGGCAGCACTGATGGTAAAATTAACGCCACGAAGTTTGAAGATGGTAGACAAGTTCATAGTGACCGTGGAGTTCATGGTTTGAAACACAGATCCGGAGCCAACGAGTGTAGTATCTTTCTTTTCTCTTATGATATCTGTGGATTCTATAACTGCTTTGGCAGAACTATCATTACCGTACAGAATACCTATCTCATGGTCATTTAGATAATCGGCGTCTATCCCTGCGTTTTTTAATGCCTCTAATGTGGCCACGTAAGCATATTCTCCTTGTTCCGGAAGCATGATTCGTGCCCTGCGGTCTAACAGTTGTTTGAGATTCGGCCTTTCTACATAGCCAGTGAGGCCAGACCGGTAACCAAATTCTTTCCTGAAAGTGTCCAGCGTGATACCTGATTTGCCTTTATAGAGCGAATCCCTTACCTCGTCCAGATTTTTCCCGATACATGAATAAACACCCATGCCTGTAATCACAACTCTATTCATAATTGAGAGGAATCTTATGGTTATTATTAACTAACAGGATTTCACCGAATTTATTGCTGCCGCTAATTTAAGAAATTTAGGGGCAGGTTTTTAAGAATACATACCTCCGTTGATGGAGAGCACTTCGGCAGTGATATAAGAAGCTTCGGCAGATGCCAGAAACCCTACGGCATGTGCTACTTCTTCGGGCAATCCAAATCGCTGCACCGGTATCATGGATTTCAACGCCTTCTCGTCTAATCCTTCAGTCATATCTGTTTTTATAAATCCGGGGGCAACGGCATTCACCGTTATTCCGCGCCTCCCCACTTCCTGAGCCAGGGCTTTGGTGGCTCCGATAACGCCTGCTTTAGCGGCTGAATAGTTCGTTTGCCCCGGAAGACCCTTCAGGCCGGAAAGAGAAACAACATTGATGATTCTCCCATACCTCTTAAGCAGCATGCTATTCAATACAATCTTAGTAACGTAAAAAAAGCTATCCAGGTTTGTTCTGATAACATTGTCCCATTGTTCGTCTTTCATCCACATCATAAGTCCATCGTCCTTAATGCCTGCATTATTAACAAGCACCTCAATGTGTTTTTCAGGATTGGCTTCTATCCATGCCCCCAGCACATCTTTAATGGTTTCTTTTTCAGAAACGTCAAATTTCAAAAGCTGACCCTCTGCTCCATTTTCTATAATCTGTGATAGGGTTTTACCGGCTTCTTCCTCACTGCTTTTATAATTAACAATAACGTAATAGCCCATAGCGGCTAATTTAATGCAAATAGCTCGTCCTATTCCCCTTGATCCTCCTGTTACAAGTGCACACTTCATTGCCGAATGTTTATGGTTGGGTTAGTGAGAGCGTTCCGCCTCTCCTAGTTGCCGGCAAAAATATCAATTTCTACGGTTTTACCTATTAAAAAGGACGAGGACGTACTTTTAGCAAGACAGTAATATAAAACTGTGTTGATTTCCTTTAAAATTGTTGTATATGAGAATATTTGTAATAGCAGAGGCCGTAGGAGGAGATTTTAGAATCTGCGCCGGAGCCGATTTCTTTTGAATAATGGTGCAGGCCAGCCATACGGCAAATGCGGAGGCTGTAGGATACTCGCCACTCATATGCTTAAACCTTCCCACGGCGGTTTTGCTTCCCAGAAATCCTTCACAGATCTCGTAAAACTTTAGGTGCCGGCTATCGCCATTTTCGCCCGAAAGCAGCAGGTCGATCCTTTCTCCCGGAAGCAGGTATTTATTACTAAACGCCTCCAAACCGGCCAATACCTGGTTTTCATCCGTAGTGTGTAGCATTGCAATGCCTCTCAGCCGGGCTATCGCACCTGCGCTGGTAGCTTTTACCAGGAACATGGCCGCACCTTCTCCTGCAATAGTTCCGGGAGAACCCGTTAGATATAGACTGGTGTTGTTTACCGTCTCTTTTTTATACCACCCCTCCAGGTTATCGATATTGTAATTGTAAGAAGATATCTCGTCTACCCCGCCCACTAAAAAACCGCGATCGGGATATTCTTTCAGCAACATAATTGCATCCAATATGGCGTTCTCAAAAGCAAGTCCGCGGTGAACATGGGTGATATTATAGGCGGTATTGGCTGACAGAAGGGAGATTTGCGACGCTATTGCATTGGGTGTGCTTTGTACAAAATTGCCGGGTGTAAGCATCCCTTCTTCATACACGATAATCTGGTTCAGGAACTTTATACAATCCTCCATTCCGCCGTTTGCCGTTCCTATGATAAGTCCATCGGGCTTAAAATGTTGCAACAGAGGCATTGCAGCACCTACCGACATTCTTACCGCCTTGCCCATTCTACGGAGCACAGGGGTGGGAATATTCTGATAGGAGGGCTCGAGAGCCATCATTTTATTACCATCAGCGCTTTTCAGGTGCTTTATATCGATATCCCCCAACGTCTGTTGAGGAGAAATACATGTAGTATCGTGAATATAAAGCATCTGTTTATACTTTTGAAAAGATCAGTGAAGTACAATTACCGCCAAAACCAAAAGAGTTCGACATTACATTCTTTAATGCAGCTTTCTCATAATTCAGAACAGGCGTAAGGCCGGTAGACGAAATAGGCTGTTTAAAGTTCAGGGACGCGTATACTTCCTGGTGGTGAAGATTAAGAACAGCATAGGCGGCTTCAATAGCACCCGCGGCACCTAAAGTATGCCCCGTAGCGGCCTTGGTAGATACAAAAGCAGGGGGGCTTTTAAACAGCCGTAGCATTGCCCTGCTTTCCACTTCGTCGTTGTTTTCGGTTCCGGTTCCATGGGCATTGATAAGGTCGATCATGGAGGCTCCGGCAGGCAAACAATCAACGGCCTTTTTCATTGCCAGATAAGGCCCATCACCATTGGGTGACAATGATGATGGATGGTATGCATCATTGGCGTTACCATACCCTGTAAGCTCGGCATACACTTTTTTGCCATGAAGGTCTTCTTCCCGCTCAAGTATCAGAAACGCGGCACCCTCACCCAGATTTAGCCCGTTGCGCTGCTCGTCGAAAGGGCTGCAGATCCCGGAAGATAATATATGCAATGCATTGAAACCGTTAACGGTAAATTTTGCGAGACTATCCACTCCACCTACAATCGCCCGGCGCGCTATCCCGCTTTTTATAAGTCTTGCCCCATAAAGGATAGCATTCGCGGAAGAAGAACAGGCCGTATTAATTGTATTTATAATGCCTTTTAGTCCGTATCGCGCCTGAAGGTACAAACTGACGGATGCCGTATCATAAGAAGCAAGAAATTCCGAACCATTGCTATGCTTATTCGCATCATTATAGAGTTCGTCGGTGAGGCACATTCCGCCAACAGTGCTTGCATTCACCAGTGAGGTAGTTTCATCAGTAAGGGATGAAAACGAAATCTCCGCATCTTCAATCGCCTCTTTAAAGGCTTTTAGCGCCAGCAGCATGGTGCGGGTTACCCCTTGTTCCCACGCACCTAATTCTTCCCTCAGGCTTTCAGTATCCGTTTTTACTTCCCCCATCGGGATATCGGAATACTTGGAAGAAAAGAACTGGGGCTTGCTTATTCCACTTGTCCCTTGCATCAACGCATGTCGGTTGTCGGCAATACTATTGCCTATTGCGCTCACCATACCCATACCTGTCACGAAAATCCTGCTCACTGAAAGTATTTTACTTTGTTCTGTTTTTTTCTATATATGATACCATGGTATTTACGTCTACAAGTATCTTTCTGCCCTCTTTAGGATCCTGGATAACAATTCCGTACTCCCTGCCCAGCAATACCACCAGTTCTATCGAATCTATGGAGTCGAGTCCGAGCCCGCCGCCAAATAAAGGCTCATCGTCTCTAATATCTTCCGGAGTAACAGATATCAGGTTAAGGAACTCGATGATCTGTTTTTTTACCTGCTGTTTCAATACTGCTGTTTCCATATAATTTAGTTCAAATCAGGTTTTTTCTCTTTAGCCCCCAGAGTGTAATCGCTTGTATAAAAATAATCATAATCGATAAAGGTAAAATATTCATGAGGATATCCTTCAGTTTTCCTCCTTCCAGAAACAATCCGTAATAGGCTTCCAAACACCAATGAAGGGGGGAGAATTTCATTATGAAGTTAAAAGAGCTGGGCATCGCAAAACTCGGTACAAGTACTCCGCCTATAGCGGCAAGAATTACAATGGTAACTGCACCAAATCCATTAGCCTGCTCCTGCGTTTGGGCAAATACGCCTATGCAAATGGCATAACTTACCGCGCACCAGCCGCATATTAATGTAACGATCAACAAACCGGATATGTCGGAGGGTAGATTCAACTGGGGCAATCCCATAGCTGGAAACAGGTAAACGCCAATGGCAAAAATGACCCCTGCCTGGGCAAGAGTCACTCCCATATAGGTAACCTGTTTAGAAACAAGAGCAACGAGATAGCTGGTTGGCAATGTTTTTAACCGCACGAAGCTTCCGTTCAGCTTCTCCCGCACTACGCTGCTACCCAGCGAAATAACTACAAAGAACATTGCGAATACAGTCCATGCCGGAATATTGTGCTGGGTGGCATTGGGGATATTCCTGCTGCCGTCTCTGGATACAGGAACCTCGTTGATCACTACCTGGTTATTAATAATATCGTTCTCGAGCTCCAAAGGAAGTTCTTTCTCATTCAAAGACAAATACAATGTCTTAACAATCTCACGGCTTTCTACCAGTTGCAATACGCTTCTTAATGCCCCTTGCAGGGAGTTACGAAAAGACTGCTGAAGAACAGGGTGGTAATAAAACGTAAGAGGTTGAAGTACTTGTGAAGCAATCGTACTACTATCTCCCTGAACCCCGAAATCGTTCAGTGCCTTGCGTGCCACTTGTTGAGATTTGGCATCTATTCCTGCGGAGAAATCAGCAGGAATTACAACGGCTACCAAGGCATCTTTTAAACGCATTTTCTCCCTGATCTGCTGATCGGAGTTGTCTCCTGTAATTTGTGTCAGCTGGAAACGGCCCATTTTTTCAAGGCTTGCAATTAGCTGCCTGCTGGCCGCGCCGTTATCCTTATTACAGAGCAACAGCGGAACTTTACTATCGTTCACCAATTCAAAAGTACTGTTTTGAACGGCAGTAATTACAATGGCCAGCACAATCGGCATTACAAACATGAGTATTAAACCGACTCTATCACGTGTTAAAATGCGTATATCTTTAAGTATGGTAGCCCGGAGTTTATACATTATAATCCCTCGTACTTTTTACCGGTAAGTTTAAGATACAGTCCTTCTAATTGAGCTTCTTTATGCTGCAGCAGCAAAGCGCTTAGGGAACCATGAACAATTATCTTACCCGCATCTATCAAAGCCGCTCTATCGCAAAGTTCCTCTGCTTCGCTTAACTGATGAGAGGTGTATATAAGTGTAGTGCCCATATTATTCAATTCTTTAAGGTAGCTGATGATAGCTTGCCTTGTTTCCACGTCTACACCAACCGTTGGTTCGTCTAAAAACAAGATCTGGGGTTTATGAAAGACTCCTATCGCTAGATTCATCCTTCGCTTCATGCCACCTGAAAACTGCTGCACCTGCTTGTTTTTCACCAGGTCGAGAGAGAGTATCTTTAACAACATTGTGGCTCTTTCTTTTATCTCATTTCTTCGTAATCCATACCATGCACCAAAGAATTCAAGGTTTTCCAAAGGACTCAGCTCCTGGTAAAAGGAAAACTCCTGGGGCACCAGACCAAAAAGATGATTCACCGATCCTCTATGCTTCAACACCGGAATACCCAGTAGTTCAATTGTACCACTCTGCGGCTGTAATAAGCCCGTCATACAATTCATCAAGGTTGTTTTTCCTGCTCCGTTCGGGCCAAAAAGCCCGAATCGCTCTCCTTCGCCTATTTCGAGATTAAGATTAGAGAAGCAGTTGCCTTGCTGCTGCTGGTAGCTGAAACTCAAGTTGCGGATACTGATGGCAGAAACACTCATGAGCGCCATTTGATTTTGGACAATGCCTCAAATCCGCGTCGCTCGATTTGCGAGATTTCAAGAAGGTAGTTTCCCATAGTATTGAAATCCTCCTGGCTGCCTAATCTTTTTTTATAAATACCCGCGGCCTGCACGGCCGATGTGCGCCAGAGATCGCCGGCCTCGGTAAATATCTTAGAGATCTCCGGTAATTCATCGTACGGATGAAAGGCGTAAGACTGTTGCAGAAAAGCAGCATAGATATAACGAAAACCGCCTCCGCCTGTTCCTATCTCTTCCTGCATTCTTACCAATTGGGCAAGGTATAACCCCGCCTGGTCTTCGCCGAGTTTATCTCTCCATTTCTTTATCTTCTCTCCTGTATATTTTATTCCCTTTACTCCTGCAAAAGCCCCTGGAATACGGAGCATATCGCGTACATTCCTTTTTATCCCACTCTTGATAGCGTTCGCGATCTGCTGGTCGCCAACAGGCGGATGTTCTTTCGGGAAGTAAATCTGGCCATTAGGTGCTAGTGGCCCTTTTGCAAACCGCACCCGTTCCAGTTCATACCTGCTTAAAGTAGTAACGGTTTCCATAACCGGATCACTGATAAGATACCTGTCATCTTCTCTTCCATAAACAATCAGGTTATGGGCATTAAAATGAAAGCGATATTCTTTCGGAAAGTAGGAAAGATAATACACCCCCACCTGGCAACCGACAGGCTGGCCCGAATTAATACAGGCTTCCAGGAAAAGTTCCGCCTGTTCCCGCGACCGGAATTTCTTGCGGACGACATCGATGCCCAATGCTTTGCAGGTTCGTTTGAAAATAAGGCCTGGCATTGTTCGGAAAGCTATTGCCGGACCATTGTTTATTTTAAGCAGCGGGATATAAATATAAAAAAGCCCTGATCCGATTCCAAATGCCAGCGGTTCCGTTATCTTATCTACGCCTGTTTGCTGAAGCAGATTGGTGGTAACACCGTTTTCGCAATGAGCAGCCTGAATATGTTCAAAGGGTGTAATCATCAATGCATCATTGTTTTAATTTCATCGATACCTGTATTGAACGCCGCTGCATACTTGCTTAGTTTTTTATCTGACAGCCTACGGAACACGGAAGGTTTGAGGTGCCTTTTGATCTGCCATTGCCAAAACCCCGTATAGGCCGACAGAATACCGGCGTCCATAAGATGCAGTTCCATGAAATATAAAAGTGGACTGGCTTGCTTGTCAAGCACTTTCTGCTTTGCCGCGGCTACACGCTGTTCTATATCCTTCCAGGCCACATCGAGTGCATTTGCCTTTACCTCCCAGCCGGTACTGAGGCCGGTTACATAATTACCTGCATTATCAGTAGCATAGTACACCTCCTTGGAGAAGTTAGCAAGCGAACTGGGGTCTTGTGGTATATCTTCTTTCTTCATACGTGCCCGATATTAACAAACGGTAAGTAATGCAAACATATAGGAGAAGCGCGAACTTTCAGGAACGAGCAGTAGAATCTTTTCTCCCGGCTTAAGCTTCCCGCTGTTAAACAGTTCATCCACCATAAGGTATATGGAGCCGGCGCCCACATTACCTACCATACTCAAATTAACGAACCATTTTTCCGGTGGAATCTCCATTCCATATTCCCTTAATTTCTCCGCCATCTTGCTCCTGAAGAACTCGCTGGACATATGGGGTAAGAAATAGTCGATCTCCTCTACAGGAAGCGCTTTTTTGTCTAAAATCGATTTCAGTTTCAATCCTCCCAAGGCCACTATATTCTCTCCAAGCAACTTAGTGTCTTGTTTTACGCTTAATACGGAATGAGCTGCTATTTCATTCGGTGTATATTCCATATAGCTTTTCAGCGTGCCGTCAGCCTGCTTATCGGCGGCCATGTACATACAGGTTTCTTTTTCATTGGCATAAGAAGCGCCTTCTATCCACTCTATTCTTAAACTTGTTCCAGACAGGTTTTTCTCCCCTGAGAGCAAAAAGGCTGCCGCCCCGTCTGACAGCATCCACCGAAGGAAATCTTTCTCGAAACTGATATATGGATTTTGTTCCAGTGCTATCAGGTTCGTCACTTCGTCTTTATAGCTATCGGAACGAAGCGACCGGGAAAGCCGTTCCGAGCCGGTGGCTACAGCGCTTCGTACTTCCCCCGTTTTTATAGCCATGTATGCATATTTAAGAGCGTGCATTCCGGCGCAGCAAACGCCGGATGGCGACACTACTTCTATGGAGTCGGCCTCCGGTAACCAGCCGTGTACCATTACACCGTGGGATGGCATCATCTAATCGGGTGATGAGGTTCCGCAGCTCAATAACTCCATCGATTTTATTCCCCCTGGCGTATCTTCTAATAAAGCCCTGATTGCCAGAGCCGTCATTTGCGCATTTGTATGAGTTGCCTGCCCTTGCCTGGTAATGGCATAAAACCGTCTTTTGATCCCGTTATTCCTCAATACGATCTTCTTAGCCTTGGACGGCTTGTCGTTAATCAGGCCCAGATAGGCTTCCATTTCATCATTGGAAACAGGTTCATTTGGTAAAAAATGGGCCGTCTTGGTAATATAAACCGGATTAAATGACATCTCTATTTTTGATTAATTCAATTCTAAATAATATTTCCTTTTCCGCTCTATCTGCTTTTGAAAGAACGGCTTGAATAAAAGGGCGTTTAAAGCAAGTACAATGGGTGCAATAATAAATAGTGCAATTAAAAGATAATACTTGAATAAAACGATCCAGGGCCTTCGGTTCTTTTTTTTCACAATCAAGTGAGCCCATATTGAAAACAAGCGGCTTGCTCTGGATTCTATAAACATCAGGTCTGGTTTCACTTCAAGCCCATGGTTCAAAATGAGTGTATCCTGAAGCCCGTCCCAATCGTTCTTCTCCAGGTAAGGCAGCACCATTTCTCCAAAAAAGGAAGCGTTCCCGATGTCAGTGTCAGCTACGCCTGGTTTGGGAAATAGCTTCAGATAACGCTCTTTTTTACCACTCAGCATCCAGTGAAGAATACTTACGGCGCTGGCGATATTATTATTCTTGTCAGTAAGTACCACATTGGCAACAATAAACGCACCGCAGCTATTCAGTTTGCTCTTTACAACCTCCTGAGCATTCAGCCACATATTACGGGCGCCAATAAGTGTAATTACCGGAGTACCTTTTAAAACGGATTGAAATGCGGGGTGAGCCAGCACGGAAGTAGCAGGAATACTTGGGGAGAGAAACCACGGCTGATAGCCAAAAATAACCAGATCGTAAACAGTGTGTTGAAATGTGAAAGGCTTCAATTCGAAGGGTATTTGTAGCACACTTTCCGGCATTTCATTAAAGAACCGGTCGGAGGTCCAGGGAAATGGATAATCGATCAGCGGTTGAATACGCACCTTCTCTACCTGCACCCCCGCTTTTTCCATAGGGCTGGTAAAACTATTCACGATCTCCTCAAGCTGTCCCGTTTGAGTATAATATAAGGCTAATACTTTTTTACTCATTCTATATATAACGTTCTAATAGCGCCGCGCTCAACACTTTCGATCTTTTACTGTAATTAATAACAACTTTTTGAACTGCCTGTGGCAGTCCTCCAAAATGTTTAATAATAAATTTACTGTCTCTGTCCAGCTCTTTGTTATAATGAACTACCCCGGGTGCATTTTCCTGTATCATCAAACGAAGAAACCGCAGCTCGGTATTGGTCGTATCTCTCCCGAGCGAAGCCTCGAGCTTTCTTCGCCCTTCCTTGAACAGGTTCAGTTTGTTCCGCGCATTGGGTATCAGCCCTGCTTTCTTCATCAACAGGGCGCCTTCATAGGCTTCTTTCCCTGCTATCACGGCATCTTTTAACACCCGCAGCTGGTAAGTGACGCTGTCGGCGCTGCCAGATGCCATTACAGAATAAAAAGCGGCTTTGCTGAAACTGTGTTGCTGTTGCCTGCTTCTGCCCTGCACCAGTATCCAGCCGGTTGATAATATTATTAATATGGCAGCTATCCGCATTACCTACTTTTTTCTTTAAGCAATCAGTACTTCACCGTGCTTTCCCGCAGATACTACGGGGTCCGATTTCTCGAAATACGTTTTTATTCTCTCCAGATCCTTGTACTTAGGTGCATCTTCTACAAATACCGGGAATATCTTCCTGATCTCCTTATACAACCCTTTTGTTTCTGATGAAAGACGTTCGACACAATCAAGATAGTCAACCGCCTGAAGCACTGTCATCATCTGAATAGCCAGCACCTCAAAAGAATTATCGATCACTTTTCGGGTCATGAGCGCTGCATTGCAACCCATACTTACTATATCCTGATTGTCATTATTATTGGGGATACTGTGAATGGACATCGGAAAGGAGAGCGACTGGTTTTCTGCCGTTGTAGAAGTGGCCGTAAACTGCATACCCTGCATCCCGAAATTGAAGCCAAGAACACCCAGGTTAAGAAAGGGAGGGAACTTTTGATTCAGCTTCTCGTTCAGCAGATAATTCAGCTGCCTTTCGGAAAGCATCGATAACTTGGTGATGGCTATCTTTAGCTTGTCCATTTCAAGGGAAACATAGTCGCCATGGAAATTACCTCCGTGGAAGATATTCTTGTTATGATGATCAATTACAGGATTATCGTTCACCGAATTCAATTCATTACCTACCACATTTTCTGCTTGAATAATGGTATCATAAATAGGCCCCAGCACCTGAGTAACACATCTGAGCGAATAGTATTCCTGTACCTTATCCTCAAAAACCTCCTGATTAAGATTATCCGGATTGTACAAATGCTCCGATCTGTTGCGGATCATTTTGCTGTCGCTTAAAATAGTCCTAAGCATTTCAGCTATCGTATTCTGGCCTTTATGCTGCTTTACGGCATTGAGTTCATGGGAGAAATGATCGTCAAAAGCTTCCACTACTTCATTAACCATAGCGGATAGCATTACCGACCACTCCAGCAGTTTCTTCGCCTGAATGATGTTTACCATTCCAATGCCCGTCATGGCAGAAGTGCCATTTAATATGGCGAGGCCTTCTCTTATATGAATAGAAAGGGGTTTTATGCCCAGCCTCGCAAACAGATCCTGTGTAGCGTGTATCTTATCCTCATATATCGTTTCTCCTTCTCCAATCAGTACCAATGCAAGATGCGCCAGCTGCACCAGGTCGCCACTTGCCCCTACTCCGCCATGCTCATAAATACAAGGGAAAACGTTTTTATTGATAAGCTCCCTGAGCAGTTCAACAACCTCGATATGTACCCCGGAATAAGCCTGAATAAGACTATTGAGGCGCGCTACCATCAAGGCTTTCACCAGCACGGGGGGCATAAGCTGCCCGCCTCCCGAAGCATGGCTGCGAATGAGATTGTACTGTAACTGCAGCAAATTTTCTTCACTCACCTTGTATTGCGCCATCGGGCCAAATCCTGTATTGATGCCGTAGATTAGTTTATTAAACGAGAAGCTCTTTAAAAACCGGTGATTTTCCCCTACTTTCTCTACTGCTGATGCATCCAGACTTATCTGTTTGCCTTTAAATAAGATCGCGGAAAAATCATCCAGGGAAAGGGCTCTTTCTCCGATCTTTATCGTTGGGTTCAATTTCTTGCTATTTATGTTAATACTGGTTCAAACAGGTAAAAATAGACTAAAGATTTTAATTAGGTGCATAAAACGGGTAACCTCCAGGCAGCCTCCCTCTCATCGTCTGTCGATGAATTTAATAGCCTTTCTTCCTGACTCGGGGAATTTCATCACCTGCAGTTCCTCCGCGTTCACGTATCGAATATGCGGGCTCACCCGAAGTCGCGCCTGTAAATAAGCTCTTATCTTCCGGTCGCACTCTTCGCTATTACTTATGGCAAGCAGATGAAGCAATACTTCATCCATTCCAATCTCGTTCGAATAAACTTCTGCTACAAAGTCCTGGATATCTTCCATCTCTTCCAGCAGATCGAAAAGTGCCGGTGGATAAAGAGTAGTTCCCTTGTATTTAATCATTTGCTTTTTGCGACCTATAAGGGGAGATAATCGCAGTGTACTACGGCCGCAATTGCAAGGCTCTTCAAAATAAAGGCAGATATCTCCGGTTTTATACCTCAGGAGGGGCATACCTTCTACCCCCAGTGTAGTAATAGTTACTTCCCCTGGCTCTCCCGCCGCAACCGGGCGATTGTTATCGTCTAGTAGTTCGAGAATCAGTAACTGTGGTTGGTGGTGGCCGCCTTTACCTTCCCCGCATTCAGTAAATGCAGTCTGCATTTCCGTTGAAGCATAGGTAGAATACAGCTTGATATTCCATGCTTCGGTAATTTTTCTCCCTAGTATATTCATGGAGAAATCCGTATTCCGGATATTTTCTCCAATGCATATTGCTTTTTTTACCGAAGACTTATTAACATCGATCTTATGCTCTTCTGCAAACTGAATCAATTTCAGAATAAAGGAAGGAACGGCTACAATAGCTGTCGGTCTTAACCGCTGGATGGTTTCCCATTGCAAGGAAGGAACACCCGGGCCCAGGCGAATAATGCCTGCACCTAACTTCCGCAGGCCAGAGTAGTAGGCCATACCGGCCATAAACTGCCTGTCTAGGGTGAGCATTAGCTGGTATACATCCGATGACGCACCGTCTGCACATAAAAACGAAGAATACTCATTAAAAGATAACCGGTTAAGATCGTTCTCCGTAAGAGCAATCGTAACAGGGCTTCCCAGTGTTCCTGAAGTAGAGCTGTACTCTACTATTTCCTTCTCCGGCACGCATAAAAAGTCGAAGTTTCTTTGCTGTAAGTCTTCCTTGGTAGTAACCGGAATATCTGGCAGATCACTCAGTGTTCGGATAGTATCGATATTGATTTTATGAGAAGAAAACATTTCTCTGTAAAAGGGAGAGTGGGAATCGAGATACGACAGTAGTCGCCGCAGCTTCTCTTCCTGCAGCACCTGAGCCTCGTTCTTCGGCTGATATTGGGTAGTAGGTAAATACATAATCACTTTTCTAAAATTACGATGGCAGTTGCGATGGTTTTAAGGTGTGACAGTGAAACGGAGATTTTCGATATTTCTTGTACTACACTTGAGTCCGCCGTAAGGCCCAGAAGATTTATTTTTGGCTTACCCTGCTCATTGTGCACAATTTCTATTTCATTAAAAGCTGTTCCTGCTACCCAGCCGGTGCCGAGGGCCTTGAAGAAAGCTTCTTTGGCAGCGAATCGTGCGGCATAATGCTCAAACTTCCGAGTCTTGGTTTCACAGTATTCAATCTCTCCTTTAGAATACACCAGCTCCCTGAATCCGGCTTCCTTTTCAATCCTGGTAGCTACGCGGTCCACTTCTATCATATCTACACCTACTCCTGCAATCATGTTCACGATTTTAGTTTGTTCTCGCATTTCTTCACCTGCCCGCGTATATGGTTCTCTTCTTTACGAGTCGCAATCACCTTGGTTAAACCAATTCGGTACAAGCGCAACGCCTTTTCGTATTCCTTCTGGTTAAACAGATAATCGCCGGCAAGCACATAACTATGGTAATACTCCGGGTTGCTGGCTATTAGGCTGTCTGTACTCACTTGATCCCCGTTACTCAACCGCTGTTTAAATTTGCGGAACGCTTCAAAGTTCCTGTACGCCGGGGTGGATAAAAAGCTATCGGCAGGCACTGTTAACAAAGAGTCGCTCACTTCCCCGTTCAACCGCATTCCCTGAAGGGCAAATACTTTATTGAGATCATAAGCCACATAGTCTCCCAATTGCCAGGGAGCGGTAGATACCCATACAAGCAGCTTCTGGGGCTCGAAAACAATAGAATGATGAGCCATCAGCTGGTTGATGGCTTTTTCATTGCCTAGCCCTATATCTGCCCCCTGCAATCCTTTCTGGTCTCTCAGGATCCTGACCGTCTTCTCAACGGAATTCTTTCCGGCTGAGTTCAGCAGTTCCGTTAGCCGCTGGTACCTGTAGAAAGATGCGCTTTCTTCGATCTGCTCTAGATTTTCTTTTGAGGACACTAACCCCTTGCTCTGGAAATGATTGGCGCATAGTATGAAATCTTTCCTGGGGTCATACACATCGATCGAATCGGGTGTTTTTTCTATTATAACTGCTTTTTTATCGGCTGCCGATGCCACGAGAAATGACTCGGATACAAACATTTTCCTGCTTTGGGCGATCGCTATTGCTTCTTTGATGTTTTGAGCATACTGAAGAATTTCACGCGCTACCAATGACACGGGTGTGGCAGAGCCTGAAGGAATATTCGTTTTGGCAGCATTGATAGTTACGGAAAGTCCCTTTACATTCATGCCAGAAACGGCTCCTACAAATCCTCCCCAGGTAACTGTCATGAACTTATAACCCTTAGATGGGTTTACAAATGCCACTATCTTTTCTTCAGCAAACTTATCTCCTACAAAAAAGTCGAAATTCCTGCCTATAATCATGGAGCTGTCGGCTGATCTTGCATCCCAGGTACCGAAAGATGTGCAGCCCACCAGGGCCATATTCTGCAAAGCATGCCCTATGTCGTGAGCAGCATGATAATTCAGTATGCGCTGGTAGTTCGATCCGATATAGTCGTATTTCTTGTCGGCAGCTAAAGACACGCCGTAGATCTCCTCTTTGTATTCATCGGTTACATTGTTCACTAAATCCCTGTTAAACCACCCAATAAAGTATTTGAGGAAGTGTTGGTAGGTTTTCGAAGGAACGATTTTACTAATCTGCTCGGTAAAATGATCTTCCTGCCGCTGTACCAGCTCTTTGGTGAGCTTTCCGTTTATTACGCCACGTTCAAAGGCATCGCCTTCCACGTACAATTCATAAAGGCCACTCTTGCTTTTACGAAACCAGTTGTTATTCAATGTATAAAAGCCAGGGGAAACTTCGGTTCGTTCGAGCTGGAGACTGCTTTGATCGGCTGGCTTCGGTGGATGCTCGATAGCTACCGTAAAAAGATAGGCGGCGCCTATTAACAATAGCACTACAAAAACGAGCACTACATACAGCGCCCTCTTTCCCAACCTTCGCCATGAAAACTTTTTCTTAAGCATTTCTGACCTTTTCAATTATCTTATCATTGCCAAGAAGCGCACAGGATGTTACAAGACCACTCATAGCTGCTCCTAAAATACCATGTAAATTCAGGTTCTGCCCGGTAAAGAATAAGTTAGGCAGCTTTGTGCGTGGAGAAATAAAGGTTCTCAAAGGGTCTTTGTAGTCTTTAACGATCCCATACAGCGAACCATCATCATTGCCTATATAATCGCGATAAGACAATGGCGTAGCGGTATAATAGGCTTTGATATGACTCCTCAACCCCGGAAATTTCTTCTCCACGCTATCGAGCAAACGCTCTGCTTTCCGCCTTTTAAATGCATCGTACTCGGTACCCCTATCTTGCTGGTCAGAAGCAGTATTGAAAGTGGCTTCCCATTGTTTTACCTCGTCATACCGCATATAGGTAAGCACCGTCATCGATTCTGCATAAACGTTACCCTTAGAGGATGCAGATAAGAACATAGCATAACCTAAAGGCCAGTTCTCCTCGGTGTAATCGGCTACCGTCCACACCGTGCCTTCGTTATGGCAGTAATAGTTGTACTTGAAATATTTAAACGAATCCTTTTTAAACACGATATTAAGAGTGAAGGAAGAAATAGAGTTTTCAAGGCTCTTCAACCTCTTGCGGTACACGTTCTTGATAAGATCGCTGTCTGTTATTTCAAGTGTTTTCACCGGGTGCATATTGGAGATATAGTGAGTTGCATGCTTTCTGGAACCGTCTTTCAGCTCCACATGGGTTACTTGTTTTGCATCGGCCACTATCCGCACTACTTCCGTATCCCTCAGGATCACTCCCCCCATCTCGCGAATATTCCGTGCAATGAATTTGGAGATCTGGGAGCCTCCATCCACGCATTTCCACGAACTCTCGATATAACTATTTAATATCAGGGCATGTACGTAAAACGGAGTTTTACCCGGCTGCCCGGCATAGAGTGCATTATTACCTGCCAGCACCACGCGAAGCTTTTCATTCTGTGTTACAGAATCGATGTATTCCTTTGTATCGATCTCCAGAACGCTCGCTTTTTCATTGTACTCCCCGTTAGATCTAAGATTGTATAAAGGAAACTTACTGCATACCTCTTTAATTCTATCGCAATACGTTCGTAAAGCGTTCTCTTCTCCAGGAAAATGAACCAGCAGTTTATTTATGAAGTTTTCATAGCCTTGTGCAAAGGGATACTCCGTTTCATCTGTGTCTATTACAATTTTGTCGAATACATCTTCATCCTGTTTCTGCAGTTTCAGCTTGTCCATCAGGTTCATGTATTTGAAGATCTGGTAGAGGTTCTGGCCTTTATCCAATCCTCCCAGGTAGTGAACGCCGGAATCGAATATCACCTTATCACGCACATAGGTTTGAAGGCACCCACCCAGTTGCTTATTCTTCTCTATTATACAAATCTTCAAGCCTTCCCTGCTCAGCAAATCCCCGCACGCAAGGCCACCCATCCCGCTTCCTATAATTATTACATCGAAATTATCCATTTACTTTACTTGCTTTTGTTTTAGTATGAATATGATATTGGAAGTGTATTTTGTGGCATCTATTTCTGCTGTCTCCAGCCCGTTTGTGTCGGCAAGTTCTTTAATGAAACTGGCCGAAAGGAAAGATAACCCATTCCCGGTAGTTTTATTGAACCCTATCAGTTTTGTTGAAAAAAACTCACTTAGTTTTGTTCCCTTATGCTTGTCCTGCATCTCTTTGTTGCCTTCTCTTATAATGATTGTTCCTCCGGGGTTAAGGTGGCGCGCACATTTATCTACAGCTTGCCGCTGCTCGTGTGGCTGAAGATAATGCAGCATGTCTGCCAGTATAATGGCATCGTATGTCTCGAAACGGAAATTCATTATATCCGCACACTCAAAATTAATAGTTTCATTCTTACTAAAGCAGTGCTTCGCCGTACTGATCTTTTCTTCATCATAGTCGATAGCGGTGATATTTCTTCCGGGAGATGCGAAATGCAGCATGTAGGCCATAAACCCATAACCACACCCCAAATCCAAAAACCTTCCTTCTAATGGCAGCAGATCATGAAAGGGCTGGTAATACTTCTCCAGCCGCAGCTTCACTTTCAAGTACCACTCCACTACAGGGCCTTTATACAGATAGTTGTAAATAAGTTGCTCGCTGAAGTAAACGGGCCGCTCTACTTCCTCTTTCAACACAGCCAGCTCCTCCTTGAAATAACGGCCTACCTGTTTGGCCCTTTCCGTGTAGGTGTTCCCGAATTTTTCTTCCAAAGGCCTGATCCGTGGCAGGAATTTCAATGTTATCCGCCCGTCTTTCAACAGAAAATCGCCTTTCGTCATGGTGTAACCTGTACCATGAATCAATATCGGTAAAATATCCAGCTGAAGTTTCTCTGCCAGAAAAAACGCACCCTTATGAAATCTTTTAATGCTGCCGTCCGCACTGCGGGTGCCCTCCGGGAAAATAACGATCGAATAGCCGTTTTTAACCCTGTCTTTCAGCAAATCCAGACTGTTCTCCGCGCCCTGTGCTGCCGGGTAATAGTCTGCCATTCGAACGACCGACCCAAAAACAGGGGAGCTCCAAACCCAGTTGTTGGTAAACAAAATGAGCTTTGGATGAAGCATGATCATGCACAGGATATCCAGGAAAGACTGATGGTTGGCGATAATGATGGAGGGCTTCTTGAAGTCTTCATTTTCCCGGCTAATAAGCTGCTTCTTCACGTTTCTCATTATATAGATCAGGGAATGGCAGAACCTGGAAAGAATGTAGTGATAAAGCAGCTTCGTTTTTTCCTTATTAAAGGGGCTCAACTTAAACAGAAGCCCTGTAAGAGTGAGCAAAACACAGCCGAAAACAAAATAGGCAAAAGCAAAAGCAGTCTTTAGAATCCCGGTAAAAGTCCATGGAAACAGCCCGTTCAGGGTTCTGTTCTTGATGAGTATGGTAAATAGAAATGGAATCAGTATCTGGGAAATGATCACTACGCAAAGAATACCAATGATGGAGATCAAAGCGATAGACCGCAAAGCAGGATGCTTCGCAAAAATAAGCACACCCAAACCCGTAATGGTTGTTATGGCGGAAAGAAAAATACATGACTTGTAGGAAGCCAGGTTCTTTTTCCCCGTCTTATACTCCCGAAGCAGTCCATCCATTATGAACAGGCTATAATCATCTCCCAGCCCGAAAATAAGGGTAGATATGATGATGTTTATAATGTTGAACTGAATTCCAAGCAGGCCCATTATGCCCAGTATCCATATCCAGGTGATCAGCATTGGGATAAATGACACCAGTGCAAGCTCTATTCGGCCAAAGGTTATAAGTAATACCGTAAACACCAGGATAGAAGACATCAGTGCAATTCTTGTAAAGTCGGAATTGATGATTTCTACCAACCGGGCCGTAAGGTATTGCTTATCTACAACCGTTACCTGGGGCGTGTTCTCGAATTCATTATAGATATCCTGTTTATTATCTCTTGTAACGCGCACAAGCGTAACCACGGTTGCATAACCAGGTTTCTCCGTAATAAAGTCGCCTACAAAAGCTTCCCGTGCTTCTGCCGTAGCAGCAACATCTACAGTTAGGTAATCTTTTGTAAGCATTGTCCGGAACCGCTCGAAAGCGGCTGGCTTAAAGCCAAGCGCCTTTCCTTCTTTTTCCAATATCGCTAAAAGATTGTTCTTTTTTTCAGGTGTCCAGTAGCTGTTCCATCGCTCGATCCGCGCGCGCTGCAACGAATCTGAAATTACAAGAGAAGAAACACCGGAATACTTCTTCACTATATTTCTTTCTTTTAAACCCTCTATCCGCTCCGCAAGTTTCTCACTGTTTCTTAATGCCTCATTCAATGTTCTGCCCTCTGTTACCAGGTACACCGACTGAAGTGCATACTCATTTATCTTGTTTAGTTTCTTCTCGGCATCTTTTAGTTTTTCGGGCATGTAATTCATGGCTGAAAGGTCTGCCTGAAAACCTACCTTCCTGGAACTAAACGCAAACACCGCAGTTAAAAGTACAATAGCGACGATTATAATCTTATTATACTCGGGCCGGTAAGAGGCCATCCGGTCGATCCAGGATGGCGTGGGCATAATAGTATGCGTTTCCCCTTTCGCGGAAGTGATAAAATGAGGAAGAAAGATAAGGGAGCAAAGGGAAGCGCCGATCAGGCTGAATGCTGCAAACAATCCCAGATCCTTTAACAGCTCGGACTCCACAAATTGAAGGCAGAGAAAGCCGCCGATGGTAGTGATGCTTCCGATAGTAAGTGGCATCGCAAGATCCCGGATCACTTCTTCTATGCTCCTGGTATGCCGGTAATGATTGAATACATGTAGGGAGTAATTTACAGCGATACCCAATACCACGGAACCGGTGCCTAATGCAATCACTGAAATACTTCCCTTGATCAGATAGATAGCGGCAAGTGAAAACAATGCCCCAAATACTACCGGAATCAATATGATGAAAGGTGCCCGCTTTCTTCTGAAGTAAAGCCCTAGAAAAATAACTATAAACAAAACAGTAACACCCTGTGTATAAATGGAATCCTTCCTCAATTGCAGCGCATTGCCCGCTGAAACAGCACTGGCTCCAAAATAAGCAGCTTCTATGTTTTTAAAACTGCCGCTATTCAGCTTGTCGATAATACTATCGAGCCCATTCAGCAGTATCTTGTTTTCCCCGGTGTTGCTTGGAGGAAATGCAGGTGTGATAAAAAGCAATAAGGTTTTATGATCGCGGGTAACTACATAATTGTTGTACAATTCAAAATTCTCATCATATTG
>JACMJX010000167.1 GCA_014380425.1 Chitinophagaceae bacterium
CCAACTTGCCTTTTGCTCCCGATGGTCGCAAAAGGATTTTAAGAATTTGAAAAGTGATTATGGAAGAGACCTTAGAAAAACAGAAAAAGCATAAAGGCGGAAGACCGGTTAAACGGATTAAGCGATGCAATGATATTCGGGTAAGGGTAACTAACACTGAGCGAATCTTTATTGAACATAAAGCAAAAGAAGCCAGGATGTCCCTCAGCGAATGGTTCCGGCAAGCTGCTAAGCGGGCTAAGGTGGTGGCCCGTCTAAGTCCTGAAGACCTAATCTATTTAAGAATGCTGGCCGGAATGGCTAATAACTTAAACCAGACCACACACCTGGCTCATAAGGAAGGATTATTATCTGTTTGGAAACGCTGCCGCGATATCCTTTTTAATATTGACGAAACCTTGAAAAAATTAAACGCTGATGATCGGGAAAGTTAAAACCGGGAAAAGCTTTGCAGGGTGTATTCGATATAATCTAGAGCGGGATGAAGCAACTATCCTTCATGCTGAAGGGATCAGAATAGACAGCATTCCACATATCATCAACGACTTCAATATGCAGCGTAAGATGAACCCAGAACTCGGGCAAGCGGTCGGGCATATCGTTCTAAGCTGGAGTGTGCATGATAAGGATAAGCTAAGTCCTGATGCAATGTCAGCTAATGCAAAAGAGTATCTGCAAAAAATGAAAATTGCCGACACCCAGTTCCTGGTTGTTCAGCATCATGACAGGGAGCATCCGCACATACATATCGTGTACAACCGGGTAAGCAATGAAGCTAAAACGATATCCGACCAGTACCAGCGAAGGCGAAACGCTGAAGTTTGTAAGCAGCTGACCTTAAAACATGGCTATCACATGGCTCAAGGTAAAGCACAAGTTAACAGGCCCAGGCTTACGGGAACAGATAAAATCAAGTATCAGCTTTATGATGCCATTAAAGAAACCTCAGCAGCAGCTAGGAGCTGGAAAGAATTGGAAGGCCTACTTAAGCAACGAGATATTGAGATAAATTACAAGTACAAAAGTGGCGCAACTGAGATACAAGGAATCTCTTTCAGTAAGGATGGCTTAAAATTGAAAGGCTCAGAGATTGACAGGAGCTTGAGTTATGGTAAGCTGAACCAGCAGATTGAGTACAATCATCGAAAAGAGAAATCGCAGCAACAGAATCAACAGACTTTCGAGCAGGGAGAAATTGAAGTTATTGCCGAGCCAATACTGAGCAAACTCCTGAACGCTTCCGGCTATGAAGAAGCTGTTGATTTCCGTTTTTTAAAGCGCAAGAAAACTAAACATACCATCTCTCAGGGAAGATCATTATGACAAAGACTATTGAAGAACGGCTGGAAGAACAGGAGGAAGTGCTTCAGCTTATGCTTACTAAATTACAGACATTAGAGAACCGGAAGATTGAGTTTCCGGAAATTCGTATACCGAACTATAGCAACCAGCTTGAAATATTGAAGAAAGAACTGCTGCGGGTGAATCATAGCTACCCTGTTGAAAAGATTGATGAGCAAATTGCCAGGATTAGAAAGTTGAGCGATGGGATGCCTGAGGTTGTTAAGGTTCGACGATATCATCATTTTGAAGATAAGTCTAAAGGGTTTATTATCGGAGCAATTGTTCTGCTCTTAGTTTGCTGCATGGCCGTAGGTATAGCTGTTAGTATGTGGAACGAGAACGGGAGGTTAAATGAGAATTCTGTTAAGTTTCGAATTATTAGACAAGGGTATCCTAATGTTGCGTACTGGGCAGATGCCACATATCACCGCGATCCGGAGATGATTAAAGGTCTTACTGAAAAGTTGGAGACTGAGCAATTAGCCGCTGTACATGCCGAAACTGCCGCCAGACAAAAAGTGCAGGGCGCCAAACAGCACATGAAGAAATTAAAACAACTTCGTAACACATTAAAGAAATGAACTTATTCATTAGTTAAAGACTATTAATTAAATCGGCGGAATCGACGCTAGTCGATAACTATTTAACCTATTGTAAATGTGAAGTTTCTAAAGTAGATTTGGATACCTTATCTACAATTTCATTTTACCTACCATATCCTTCTTCAACGGGAGCTTATTAGTAACTGAAACTGTACTAACATTTACTAATAATGCAGGAAACTATTTTAAGCCGCCTAGAATCATCACGCAAAGAATTATTGGATTTGGGACTACGTAATCCCTTATTAAACTATAAAATATCAAAAGCTCGTGGACTGCATATAGTTCAAGAAAAGTCAGCGCAAGTGTTTGATATCTTGATTAAACAAGGAAAGGCGATGACCTTTCTTGGGCGACCAGGCAAAGAAAAAGGCGAAGAGCTATTTGAATTACCTCAGTTGACTGAAACGGAGCAAGAACAAGCCCATAACGATACAAAACTTCAAACCAACGAATTCGAAGCAAAGCTTCAGACAAAAATTCTGAATACCTACTATTTCGCTCGTACAAGTATTGAGGAACAAGGCGTGAACATTCTCTACATTGCCTTAGGTATGCTCAACTGGTTTGAAGAAGGCAATACTGAAGATGTTCGAAAAGCACCGATACTGCTTATTCCGGTGTCTCTTGAGCGTTCGAGCGCACAAGAACGTTTCCGACTAAAATATACATCAAGCGACATTGGTGCAAATCTGTCATTGCAGGCAAAGATGCTTGCCGACTTCAATATTACGATTCCTGATTTAGGGGAGTTGGATGATTTTAGCCTCACCAATTATTTTGATGATATTAAAAAACGTATTCAGCATCGACCCGAATGGAATATTGATGCAGACAATATAGAATTAGGCTTTTTCTCCTTTGGAAAGTTTATGATTTATCATGACTTGGATAGCGAAAAGTGGCCTCAAGAAGAGAAACCCTCTGATCACCCAGTTCTCCAATCCCTTTTTTACGGTGGATTTAAAGAGGCACAACCCACGGCCACAGAGGACCACAATTTAGACGATGACACG
>JACMJX010000168.1 GCA_014380425.1 Chitinophagaceae bacterium
CGCAAACACCAAAGCTCCAGATCCTGTTTCGTCGCTTATAACCCCTTTTAACTGTAGTGAAGTTGTAACAGCAAACTGGGATAAAGGATTTGCTACAAGCGCGTCCCCTCCACCACCCCCTCCGGGAATAGCCTGGTATCCTAAAACCCCGTTGTTAACAGTGACCATCTTGGCCACCCCTGTGGCATCGTTAAGATCAGTAACTGTAATATTAGGTACTGTCTGCGGTTGCGTGAATATATTAGCCTGGTCCGCATCTGCCTTTGCATTCCATGTTGTTTTTTCCGCTGTCGTGACTACTTTGTTGGTTGAACCATCAACCATATCATCAGCATTTATTTCCTTAAATCTTGTTGCCATTGTCTTTATGTTTTAAAATTCACTCCATCTGATAATCATTTCAAATTCCGGTAGAGCTGGAGCAGTAATGTCTGACAGTGCAGCAAATGATCCGTTATGAGTTAATAATAATATCGATTGTTGCCAGGGGACTATTTCTGTTGTGGAAAGGACGTCTCCGCTTTTAGCTGACATTGCCTCCTCGTGTGTAAGTTTTCTCCAACCTAACTCTTGCATATTGATAGTAATTATTTCAGCGAATGCGCCATTTAAAATAGATAACTTGTTGCCCACCGTTGCTATCTTTCCGACATATATTTCAATATTAATAATGTGTGCATACCAAGGGACCGTAAGTGTCCTGGAACCTGACCACAATAAATCCTTTTCGGTGAAGCGCATTTCTTTAATACGTCCGTCTGATTTATTACCCATCCAGCGCATAGAGTTTTCATGCCATAACCTGAACGAACTGAAATTTTGATGACCGCCATTATCAATGACACTCTTCACCGAACACCATACCCATGTCTCGGCGACTACAGGAGTGGCCCAATTACCTGCAATAACAAAAGCACCTTGTCCGGCATTATAAGTAGCATCGAAAGTGATAGAGGTAACCACGCCCCCTTTTGTTCCATCGTTCTTAAAAAGTTTCGTCGATCCCCCCTCGATAGATCGTGGAAGATCGAACATAGCATCAAGGCCAGTATTTGGAATGAGAATATTATTTCCAGAAACTACAGCTAAAACGAACGTAGAATAGGGAGCTACAGCAAGCATTGCACCGCTTGTATTCGTAGGACCACTGCTTATTCTTAGGCCTTCGATAGTAATGTTTGTCATTGGAAATTTACCCGCATGATTTTCCATTGCACCGCTAAAAACGGACGGTAAACTACTGCCTCTTAAATCACTATTTTTTATAGAGAACTTTCTCGGCGCAATCTGCAAGGATTCCGCCACCTGGCATTCATCCATAATCACATTATTAATACCCGCTGCACCGCTGATCTCGTTATTAAATTTTACTTTTTTACAATAAAGATTTGAAACCAGCCTATCAAATTCACTGAGTCCTACTACTTCAGAATCTTCAATAGTGATTGTTTCGCACTCGGAGGGCCAAAAGAACCCCTCTACTTTACAATTAGATATTTTAAGAATTTGAGCAGGATAAATAGCTGCGTGAAGAGAACCGGCTCCCGTATTACTGCCAAACGTCAGGTCGCGGAACTCCGCATAGCGTGGATACTTACCGGCTGCACGATCAAGGAATGTGATACGTGGTTTTCCAACTCCCTCATCAGGAGCGCCGCCAATAGATTCTCCTTCCTGGTCAAACCATGTTGACAGGTATGAATATTTTAGCGGGAATTTTAAAGTAATGGTATCCGTTCCGGTATTGATAGCTGATATTTCGTTATACTCATGCCGAAGTGTTAAAGGAGGATAACCAACTCCCATTACATAACCCCATATTAAAACCCTTGCACCTACTACAGCATCAGAACTATCAACCCCCGTACCTGAAACAACGGCAGAAGCGCC
>JACMJX010000169.1 GCA_014380425.1 Chitinophagaceae bacterium
GCTTATGTATGGGTGGTTAAAGCGGTCGATTACACTGGCAAACCAGTCTTCAAAAAAGGAACGGCTGTGCTGATCCGTTAGTAAACAGCTTTCTATTCCCTTGAAAGTAACAGGTTCTTGAACACCGCATAATCTGCATCCATTTTTATACTGATCTTTTTTTGCAACAACAATCCTTTGATGGCTCCAGGTATGGGAACTTTTTCATGAATCATAGGCTCCACCACATCATAAAACTTTACCGGATGCGCAGTTTCCAATACAATGGCCTTATCCCCGGGATATTGCTTCAAGTATTGGTGAACCGCATGGAAAGCAACGGCGCCATGAGGATCGGCAAGGTAGCCGTGTTTTCGATAGAGTTGAATAAGAGACTCGATGGTTTCAAGGTCGGAAACACTATAGCTACTCAGCCTATTTTTTAAAGAGCTGAACTGCTGGTCGAAGATCTCGAGGATCCTTACGAAATTACTGGGGTTACCAACATCCATAGCGTTTGATAGGGTCGCTACCGATTTTTTAGCCGCGTAAGCTCCTGTCTGCAAATAAGAAGTAATGATATTATTTGCATTACAAGCAGCAATGAAATGTTTTACTGGTAATCCCGAGTGTGATGCTAACAGACCTGCACAGATATTACCGAAATTGCCGCTAGGCACGCACACTACCGGAGCGTGCTCTTTATCCTTCCACTGCTGATAAGCAAAGAAGTAATAGAATTGTTGCGGAAGCCATCTGGCTACATTGATCGAATTGGCAGATGTAAGAAACAGGTGCTGAGCCAGTTCATCGTCAGTAAAAGCCTTCTTTACAAGATCCTGGCAGTCGTCGAAACTACCGTCTACTTCCAGAGCCGTTATGTTTTTACCAAGTGTGGTAAGCTGCAACTCCTGAATGCTGCTCACTTTTCCCGAGGGGTAAAGAATAATCACATCTACCCCGTCTACATCATAAAAACCGCTCGCTACCGCGCCACCCGTATCGCCGGAAGTGGCTACCAGCACCGTTACTTTTTTCCGGATATCCTTTACGAAGTAACCCAGGCAGCGACTCATGAACCGTGCGCCTACATCTTTAAATGCAAGTGTAGGCCCATGGTATAATTCGAGTGCGTAAACGTTGTCCTCCACCTGAACCAGTGGAAAGGGGAAGTTAACCGTTTCACTAACTATGCGTTTAAGTTCCGCGTCGGGAATAGTATCTCCTGTATAAGGCCGAATAACCGTGTAAGCAATTTCTTCCCTGGACATTGTAGCGAATTCCTCGAAAAAAGACGGCGGCAGTGCCGGTATATGCTCCGGGAAGTAAAGACCTTTATCCGGTGCCTGCCCATGTATGGTGGCCTCTTTAAAGTTGACGGAAGGTGATTGCCTGCTGGTGCTGTAGTATAACATAAAGTTCGTTGAATTGAATGATTTTTACAAAACCTGCACACCCTGCGTGTTAATGGTGGTGATATAAGTATGATAGGCAAGACCGATGCCCTCATAGATGGATTTCATTTCCCTTTCAACGGCTTCGGCCGTGGCAGTGTCTGCGCTTAGCATAAATACGGAAGGGCCTGATCCTGAAATGCCGCCCCCCAAGGCACCAGCTTGCCGGCAGTTCTTTTTCAGCAGATCAAAGCCTGGAATAAGGATGCTCCTGACAGGTTCTATAATTACGTCTTCAAGAGAGCGGCCAATGAGCGAAAGATCGTTTTTCATCAGTCCTGCTACCAGCCCTGCTATATTACCCCATTGGCGGATGGCATCTTTAAGCAACACTTCCTTACGCAGGATCTGCCTGGCATCGGAAGTTTTAACTTCTATCTGCGGATGCACGGCGGTAATATATAACAGAGGTGCAGGAATGGAGATGATATCGAGTGGAAAAATAGAACGAATAAGCGTAATGCCGCCATAGATACAGGGCGCAACATTATCCGCATGCTTTACGCCGGATGCCACTTTTTCTCCAAACATGGCGAAGCGAACCAGGTCTTCTTTATCGAAAGTGTTGCCCAGCAAGTGATTAGCGGCTACCACCGCTCCGGCGGCACTGGCAGCGCTGGAGCCAATACCGCTGCCCGGCTTGATGTTCTTATGGATAATTACGTCGAACCCGATGTCGGTGTTTAGCTCCCGCATTATTTCAACGAGCGGCGCCCCCGCCGTGTTCTTGGCAGGGTCGGAGGGAAGCTGATAGCCATCGGCACTTTTGATGGTTATCTGCCGGTCGTTGGTTAACGTTACCTCCATCACATCATAAGGCTCATGCAGGCACATGCCTAGCACATCGAATCCGCAGACCAGGTTGGCTACCGTTGCGGGAGCTTTTACTTTTATTGAGTTCATTATACCAGGTTCTAGTGGTAGGACGAAGCCTGACCGTTTATGATAATTCTTTAGTCGCGGGCGGCTCTCACAATATCCGCAAACACGCCGGAGGCTGTTACTTCAGCCCCTGCACCTGCACCTTTTATAACAAGTGGCTGCTCGCTGTACCTGTCTGTATAAAACAATACCACGTTGTCTTTCCCATATAAATGGTAGAAATCGTGTTGCGGGTCTATTTGCTGAAGCCCAACGGAAGCCTTGCCGTTTTCATAGCTTGCTACAAATTTCAGCTTTTTACCTTCCTGTGCCGCTTTTTTATAGAGACTTTTAAAGTGTTCTTCATGCAAAGCCATTTCAGCATAGAAGTTATCTACATCTCCCTGCATGCACTCCGGAGGCATAAAGGAATTATTCGTAATATCGTTCATTTCCATCTGCTCTCCGGATTCCCTGGCAAGGATCATAATCTTTCTCATTACATCCGTACCTCCCAGATCGAGCCGGGGATCAGGCTCGGTATATCCTTCCTCCTGGGCCTGCCGCACTACTTCCGCAAACGTTTTTTCACCACTGTAGTTATTGAATACGAAGTTGAGCGTACCACTCAGCACGGCTTCTATCTTGTTGATCTTATCCCCACTTCTCAGCAAATCATTCAGCGAACCTATAACAGGGAGGCCGGCGCCTACATTGGTCTCGAAGAGAAAAAGGGAATTGTATTCTCGCGCGAGATCTTTCAACTGCCGGTAATATTCATACGATGCCGAGCAGGCCACTTTATTACACGCTACCACAGATACACTCTTGCGGAGAAGCTGATGGTAGTGCATCGCAACGTCTGCGTTGGCGGTAACGTCTGCAAAAACGCTGTTACGCAGATTCTTGGATTGTATGGTGCTGATGAAGGCAGCAGTTTCCATAGGTGCCCCGTTTTCCAGTTGTTCCTTCCAGCCGGCCAGCTTTATGCCTTCGTTGTTAAAGATCATTTTCCGGCTATTGGCCAGTCCTACCACCCGTATCTGTAAGCGAAGGTTTTCCTGCAGGTAAGCCTGTTGCTTCAGCAATTGAGAAACAAGGCGGCTGCCTACGTTTCCTACGCCTGTAATAAATAAGTTGATCTGCTTGTAGCTCGTTTCGAAGAATTCTTCATGAAGTACATTGAGGGCTTTCTTTACATCCGCTGCTGATATTACAGATGAAATATTTCTTTCCGAGGAGCCCTGTGCAATAGCCCGCACGTTGATACCGTTGCGGCCCATAGCGCCAAACATTTTGCCGCTGATACCTGGATGGCTTTTCATGTTATCGCCTACAAGTGCTATAATAGCCAGGCCTGTTTCTATAATGAGCGGTTGCACTTTACCGGTATTGATCTCATAGGAGAAAGCATCATCTACTACCTGCCTTGCCTTATTGGCATCCTGATCGTTGATGCCTACACAGATAGAGTGCTCGGAAGAGCCCTGGGTTATTAGAACTA
>JACMJX010000170.1 GCA_014380425.1 Chitinophagaceae bacterium
ACCGCAAAAACTGACTGGAGAAATACCCCGCAACGTTTCTTTGTCGAGCTTTCTAAAAGCACTTCAATTGAATAATGTGCGCGTTAAACACGAAGGGGGAAGAATCGTATTGATGTCCTGATTGATTGATATTGTGATCGGTTCACGACGGGTCGATTATAGTAAACGCTTATTTTTTAATAACCAAACTACTGCAACAGTATGCACACAAAAAACCGCTGTGAGTGGGTCCGGAGATCGCTCACGGTACAAATGCTACGAGCTATGAGAATGACAACTTTTTTTATGGTGGTTTTCTTTTCCCATGTTGCGGCGAGAACGTCTTCGCAGCAGATTAGCCTTTCCTTCAAAAACGCTTCCCTGAAGGAAATTCTTGCCTCGGTTAAGGCGCAGAGCGGATACGCGTTTTTATACGATGAATCGCTTCTGAATAATACCCGCCCGGTTTCTGTGGAGCTTTCCAACGTGAGCCTGAACAAAGCACTGAGCACAAGTCTGAAAGGTCAGGATCTGGATTTCTCTCTTTCAGATAAAATAATTGTCCTGGTCCGGAATACGCCCAACGCCAAACCTTTGCCAGAAGCCCCTATTGCAGCACCGCCGGTATCCGGCACGGTACTGGGGCCCGATGGAAGTGCATTATCAGGAGTTTCCGTTACAGTACGGGGCTCAGGTACCGGTACTTCAACGAACGAATCCGGGAATTTTACCCTGAGATCATTAGCCGATAATGATATACTTGTTATCAGTTCGCAAGGATATGAAACGGTGATGGTAACAGTATCAGATCTGTTGAATGCTTCCTCCAAACTGGCTGCTAAAGGCGTTAAAATCCGTAAGGAGTCGAATGGTTCCTTATTTCTGACCATATCTATGCGTACAGCCTCTTCAAGCATGGACGAGGTAGTGATTACAGGTTATCAAAATAAGAACAAGACCGATTATGCCGGATCGGTTGCCACAGTGAAAGCAAAAGACATCAACGTTGCCAGTATAGGCACGCTGGATAAAATGCTGCAGGGGCAGGTAGCAGGCGTTACCGTAGAAACCTCTTCGGCCGTATTTGGTACGGCTCCCAAAATCCGCGTCCGCGGAAGTTCTTCCCTTTCAGGAATCAATGAGCCTTTGTGGGTACTGGATGGGGTTCCGCTGGAGTCGCCATTAAATATTGCCCCTTCCGAGTTGTATTCCGGGGGAGCCCGAAACCTGCTCGCTAGTGCCTTATCGGGTGTAAACCCCGAGGATATCGATGATATCACCGTATTGAAAGACGCTACCGCTACAGCGATGTATGGTACAAGAGCAGTAAATGGGGTGATCGTTATTACCACTAAAAGGGCTAAAAAGAACATGCCGTTAACTGTAAATTATAGTGGTAATGTTACCCTCACATTAAAACCATCCATCACTAATTTCGATGTCCTTAATTCCTTGGACCAAACGATACTCAACCAACAAATATTTGATGCGTATCAGAATGCGCTTCAGAGCTTTTCGGCGGAAGCTTCCGGTGCTTATTCTAAATTACTTTACCAGCGGAACGTAAAAGAATATACAGACGAGCAATTTAGAAATAGAGTAAGAGACCTGAAAACGGTAAATACGGACTGGTTTGATTATCTGTATAAAAATTCATTTCTTCAGCAGCATTCTATAAGTGCCAGCTATGGAGGAGAAAAAGCCTACGGAAGGGTATCTCTCAGTTATTATGATGACATGGGAAAAACGGTGGGCGAAAGTGTAGAAAGATATACGGTAAACTTAAATTCCGGTTATCAGTTAACTAAGCGGCTATCAGCCGATCTGATGATTAAGTATTCCAGCAGAGACCAGCGGAATGCTGGAACACAGGTTAATCCGTTTATCTATGCAAGAGATGCCAGCCGAAATATGAGGCCGTATGACGAAAACGGACAGCCTGAGTACTACAAAAAAGGATATTCAGACTTTAATATCCTGGAGGAAATTGATAATAATTATATCCGTTTGAACAACTACGATTTGTTGGCCCAGATAGATTTGAAATATAAGATTAGCGATAACCTGAAAGTTAGTGGGCTGTTTAATACAAGGGTCGCCAAAAATGAAGTAAATGAAATTCAGACAGAATTCTCCAATTATGCAAAACAATTCAGGCAACGGGGAATTATCGACCCTAATGGATTTTTCTTAAGTATCGACGATAGAAATAAACGTCTTTATAAAAATCCTGACCTTGATTTGACGTCTGCTACTGTGAGTGTTTTACCGCAAGGTGGAATTTTAGACGCAGACACCACCACCTCCAGATTTTACACCAGCAGGGTGCAGGTAGAATGGAATGCCTTAAATAACAAAAACGGACACAGTATTACTGCCCTTGCCGGCGGTGAAATCACTTCTAATCAGCAAGATGGTTATTTTAAACGCTTGTATGGTTATTTAGGAGATACGGCGGTTACAGACCCCCTTGCCATTCAGAGGCTTATAGAGGGAACAGGGCTGCCGGAGGATGAGAGAAGACAATATAACGGAAGAAACCTGCTGGAAGGTACCGACAATTACTTCACGGAATATAACAGGCATACCGTATCTTATTACGGCAATCTTTCGTATGATTACAAAAGTAAATATATATTAGATTTTTCTCTTAGAAACGACGCAGCCAATCTTACCCTCAGCAAATTCACACCTACCTGGGCAATCGGTGGTGCCTGGAATATGAGCAGCGAGCCGTTTATGAAATCGATCGGGCAAAGAATTTCTAATATCAAGTTAAGGGCATCTTATGGTTTAAGAGGAAATGACGGAGCAAGAGGGCCTGCACTGGTAGCCTATCTGGGTAATCTCAACCGGGTAGATCG
>JACMJX010000171.1 GCA_014380425.1 Chitinophagaceae bacterium
ACTCCATCCAAACCAAAAAGTAAATTGGCAACATGTTGATAATAAACCGAAGAGCGAAAAATCGTCAATTAAAGAAAATGGCTATTGGAACTCTGACGATAGTCTGATGGAAACGCTTATGATAACGGAAGCCGGGGATATAAAGGAAATAGCCTGGAAAGAGGATAAATTAATATTTGACGATGAGTCTATTGAAGACATAGCGGTATTGCTGGAGAGATGGTATGGAGTTAAAATCGTTTTTACGGATGATATTATTCGTCATTACCGATTTACAGGAGCTTTCGAGAAGGAAGAGCTAAGTACGGTACTTAATCTCTTAAAAGAATCCAGGAGTTTCAAGTATGAAATAAAATCCGGGGAGACTTTGGAAGTTATTTTATATAAATAAAAATTCAGGGAACATGCTGTCACATGCTCCCTGGTACTTAAAATTTTGAAACAGCTTGTTGGAAGGCTGTTCCCATCTTTAGTCTAAAATCAAAATAAAGGTATGAAAAAAACTCATGCTCGCAGGTGTAGTTTAACAAACTCATCTCTAACGAAGCCGCTTAAAATTATGAAATTGACTGCCACATTATTACTAATCTGCACTATGTCAGTAACAGCAGGGGGGTTCTCACAAGATGTAAAAGTGGACCTTTCGCTCAAGGAAGTAACGCTGACCCAATTCTTTAAGGCCGTTGAAAAAGAAACGAAATACCGTTTTGCTTACAGTAACGATATTATTCCGCAGGGCCGGATAGTAACGATCCGCGTAAAGCAGACTCCTTTATCGCAGGTACTTTACGAAGTGTTTTCTCCCACAAATCTTAAATTCCGCTTTGTGGAAGAATCAGGTATTTTTATTATTTCTCAAAAAGCCGGTTACCCTACCAAAGAGACCTCCGCAGCGGTGGTGCGTACCATTACAGGGCGTGTGGCCAATGAAAAGGGTGAGCCGCTTTCGGGTGTTACAGTACAAGTAAAAGGTGTGTCCAAAGCTACCACATCCTCCGCCGACGGCTCTTTTTCTATCGAAGTGCCAGATAATGCAAAAACGCTGGTGTTTTCGTTTGTCGGCATGGTATCTCAGGAAGTAGATATACAAAGTGAAACCTCCCTGCAGGTAGTGATGCAGTCTATCGAGAAAGGAATGGATGAAATCGTGGTAGTAGGGTATGGCACTCAAAAAAGAAAAGCGGTGATGGGTGCCATCAGCAGAGTGTCTTCCGAAGAAATTACTGCATTACCGGTAAGTGATCCGAGGCAGGCTTTACAAGGCAGGGTTCCCGGTTTAACGCTAGTAAACAATGGCTCTCCGGGAGAATCGCCCATCGTTCGTATCAGGGGTGTCGGTTCAATCAACTATGCATCTGACCCATTTTATGTGATAGATGGTTTCCCGGGGGCAAATCTCAGTATGATCGATGCCAGGGATATTGAATCCATCGATGTATTGAGGGATGCCGCCGCGTCTGCCATCTATGGATCCAGAGGTGCCAATGGGGTGGTAATCGTTACTACTAAAAAAGGAAGCCGGTCAAATAAATTAAAAGTCGGTTTAGACGGTTATTACGGTATTCAGACTGCCTCCAAAAAGCTCGATCTGTTGAACAGGGACGAATACATCAGGTTCGGAACGGCTTTAAAAACGAATGCAGGATCTGCTTTACCGGCAAGGTTTAGTAATTTGGATGCCCCTATTTACGCCGGTGCCACTCAAACGTACCGGCAAACGGAAACCGATTGGCAGGATGAAGTTTTCAGAACAGCACCCATTACACAGGCCACGCTTTCTTTATCGAATGGAAGCAATAATTATAGATATTACTTATCTGCCGGATACACCAAACAGGAGGGAATTATGATAGGTACCGAATACCAGCGATATAATATCCGGTTTAATGGTGAATATAATATCAGTAAAATATTTACTTTCGGTCACAGTTTTACCACCGCTGCAGAAGGCAAGCATAATGAGCCGAGTGGCGGGGATAGAACCCAGTTAAAACATATTATATCCAATTTGCCCTACATACCAGTGTATGACCCTACACTGCCGGGTGGCTTCAGAGGGCCCAGTGGTGACGATGGTAGCGATCCACAGAATCCTGTCAGGATAGCAACACTTGATAATGACCGGACAAATACCGTAAGAATTCTGGGTACTGCTTATTTAGAAGCTAAGATATTGCCAGGCCTTACGTATCGGTTTACAGCAGGTATTAACCATTCTAACCTTTTGAACAGACAAAACCTACCCATATATAATGAAAGCTTTAACTCAAGGGCACAAAACTCAGTACAGCAGACACAAGTCACTTATAGTTCCATTTATCTGAGTAATCAACTCAATTACCAAAAATCCATAGGTGAACATAATTTCACCGTTACTGCTATCGCAGAAAGGCAGAATGGTCGGGAGCGATCACTAACCGGTAGAGGTTTTTATAATACAAACGAACTGAGGGAAGTTTCCAATAGTATTACTGCCCCCGGCGTAAACGGCGGCTTGCAGGAAGATGTATTACATTCGTTTATCGGGCGTGTTAATTACGACTACAAGGAGAAATATTTTGTCAGTGGTACCATAAGAAGGGATGGATCATCTGTTTTTGCCCCTGGCAATAAGTACGCAAACTTCCCATCGGTGTCTGCCGGCTGGCGCATAGTAGAAGAAAATTTTATGAAGGGGTTCCCTAACCTATCTGAATTAAAGTTGCGGGGAAGCTGGGGAAGAGTAGGATTTAACGGAATACCGAATTATGCTTATCAATTTATACTTAATCAGAATTCCTCCGCGTCATTAGGCAGTGGTACTCAGCCCGGCGCATTTATAAATGCATTGGGAAATGACGAACTTAAATGGGAAATAACGGAAATGTACAATGCAGGCGTTGATGTGGGATTATGGGACAATAAAGTATTAATACAGGCAGAGTACTACAACCGCAAAACGGATGGACTTATTCTCAATCAGCAGCTTCCGGCTTCTATAGGCTATAGCAGAGATCCAACGGTTAATGCAGGTACCATGGAAAATAAGGGCTTTGAACTTCAGGTTACTTATTTTAAGAGAACCGGCGATTTCAAGTGGGATTTATCCGGTAATATATCAACGGTAAAAAACAAAGTGTTGAGCTTCGGTCCTGATATAACCTCCCCTTTCTACGCCGGTGCCAGTGCTGATTACGGCGGGTTCGACATTACCCGTACACAGGTAGGTGATCCTGTACAATCTTTTTTTGGTTACCGAGTGGAAGGTATTTTTCAAAATCAGGCTGAAATCGACGCTTCTAACGGTAAGGACGGAAACGCTTCAACACTTTATCAGCCGAATGCAAAGCCGGGGGATATTAAATTTAGAGATTTAAACGATGATGGTATCATAACAGGAGATGACAGGGAAGTTTTGGGAAGTTTTATTCCTGATTTTTCATATGGATTTAATTATTCCGCTTCTTATCGCAATTTCGACGCTAATCTGTTCTTTCAGGGTGTGCAGGGGAATGAAGTGTATAATGGAACAAAAGTGATAACGCAAGGTATGCTTCGTTTATTTAATGCCGGTAAAGAGGTACTTAATGCATGGACTCCTACCAATACCAATACCAATATACCGAGAGCCGTTGAAGGAGATCCCAATAATAACAGTCGTACATCGGACAGGTTCCTGGAAGATGGATCCTATTTAAGGCTGAAGACCATGACTATCGGGTATTCTGTTCCTGCCAAGCGTTTAAGTAAAATGCTGAACGGATCCATAAGCGGTTTTAAAATATATGTTTCGGCTCAGAATTTAATAACTTTTACTAATTATACAAGCTACGATCCGGAAGTTGGATCAAGATATAATGTTGCTCTCAGAAGTGGTATCGACTATGGTCAGTTCCCTTCTGCACGCACCTTTTTATTAGGAATAAAGGCGGATTTTTAGTGAATAATTTCGTTAATTATAACACCGTGTAAATTTTCTTATATGAAAAATAATCATTTGTTACTGGTGACAGCCATGATGTTTATTTCTCTTTCATGCGACAAAGCATCATTAGAGAAAAACAATCCCAATGCGTTGACACCATCTACCTATTTCAAAAACGCGGAGGAATTAACCCGTGGAGTAAATGCCGTTTATGCAATCTGGCAAAGTACCAATCTGATGGGACGGGAATATTTTTTCCTTCATGACCTTCGATCAGATGAAGTGGCATCGGGTGGAGGGCAGTTGGAAACCGCCAGAAACCAGGTACTGATAGGTGCCCAGAATTCTAACAACTCAGTAGTCGTAGAAGTCTGGAACGGACTATACAGATCTATACTCCGGGCCAATACCGTAATAGATAATTCTTCCAATGCGATAGACGCATCTTCCGAAAGTGTAAGAAGGGTAGTAGGAGAAGCTAAGTTCTTGCGGGCTTTGGCTTACACCGACCTGGTAAGCATGTGGGGCTCCGTGCCATTGCACATTACCGTGGCCACTTCAACCAGCGGTTCGCTACCGAAGTCTTCGGAAGCGGCGGTATATGCGCAGATAACGAAGGACTTACTGGATGGAGAATCGGTTTTACCCCCAAGCTATCCTTCTTCAGACCTCGGACGTGCTACCAAAGGTGCCGCTCAGATGCTCCTTGCAAGGGCGTATATGAACCAGGGTAAATACGATAGTGCGCGGCTAAAGCTGCAAAGTATGATTTCATCCGGAGTGTATAGACTGTAAACGGACTATAATAATAAATTTATAGATGAAACCGAATGGAACAATGAATCGGAGATTTAGAAAGGTTATGG
>JACMJX010000172.1 GCA_014380425.1 Chitinophagaceae bacterium
ATGTTGCTATTGCAGATATGCCTGCTTACTTCTGCGAGGAGAGTGTGGTGGATTTTAAGCCGAACATTTTTAGCATCTCAGAGGCAGGCGTAGGAGCTACGCTTAACTATAAATGGAACTTTGCCACAGGCAATAGTAGTGATATTTCCGATACAAGGAATACAAGTTTTATTTACAAGGAAGCAGGTGTTTATAAGCCGGTAGTAACAGTAACTTCTCCTTATGGCTGTGTAGCCACAAGCAGCAGAGAAATATTGGTACGTTCGAAGGTTGGTGTAAACATCAAAGTCCCTTCAGATCTTGACGTGTGTGAGGAAAGCAGCATTCCTGTGACAGTTACCGGTGCCTACAGTTATCTGTGGATCAATTATGTCGAGGGCCTGAGCGACATACAGTCCGGTGCGCCGATCCTGTCGCCCGTAAGAGATGCTGTTTACACAGTTGTAGGATTCGATGAATACAAGTGCTCTACTGATACGGCACAAGTAAAGATCAAACTGCGTCCATTACCTTCAGTAAATGCCGGCGCTGATGTAGAAGTAGTTGCCAATACCGAGCAGCAGTTATCTGCTACCGGAAGCAGCGATGTCATCAATTTTACGTGGACTCCCTCCGCTTACCTGAGCTGCAATAATTGTTCTACACCCATAGTACGGCCAAAAAAGAGCACGAGCTACGTGGTAAAGGTAAGAACCGTTTACGATTGTATTGCCCTGGACACTATCCGGGTAAAACTGCAATGCCTGAACGGATATATCTATATCCCTAATTCTTTTACCCCGAATCGCGACGGGAAAAATGAAATTTTCTATATCAAGGGCAAAGGAATCGGGATTATTACTTCATTTACGGTTTTCAATCGTTGGGGTGATAAAGTATTCCAACGAAAGAACTTCGAGATTGACGAGCGCTCAGCTGGGTGGGATGGATTGAAAAACGGCCAACCCGTGCCTGCCGGAACCTATGTTTATGTCGCCGAGATGCAGTGTGAAAGTGGGGGCGAAGTAGTTATAAAAAAAGGCACTGTTACTGTACTGTATTAGACCTTCTTTGATACAGAATATTCTCAATTACAGTAATTTCGCTTAAAGAATTTCATATTATGAATACGCGCGCGAATCATGAAATAGATTATAAGATTTACGGAGAAGAAATGCAATATGTGGAAGTGGAGCTGGACCCTTCCGAGACTGCTGTAGCAGAATCGGGATCGTTTATGATGATGGATGATGGGATAGAAATGCAGACCGTGTTTGGTGACGGAAGCCAGCAACAGAACGGTGGGATATTTGGCAAACTTCTAAGCGCGGGCAAGCGGCTGCTGGTAGGGGAAAGTTTGTTCATGACGACTTATACCAATACCGGGCAAGGCAAAAAAAAGGTGTCATTCGCCTCTCCGTATCCCGGAAAGATCGTTCCGCTCGATCTGCAGCAGCTGGGAGGAAGAATTACCTGTCAGAAGGATGCTTTTCTTTGTGCGGCAAAAGGCGTGTCGATAGGCATTGAATTTCAGAAAAGATTAGGAACGGGCTTGTTTGGCGGAGAGGGTTTTATAATGGAAAAGCTGGAAGGAGACGGAATGGCTTTCGTGCACGCAGGAGGCCATGTTTTGTCGCGGCAATTACAACCAGGTGAACTGCTAAAAGTAGATACCGGATGCCTTGTAGCTTTTACGCAAGGCGTGAGCTATGATATTCAATTTGTGGGCGGAATAAAGAATACGCTATTTGGCGGTGAGGGCGTCTTTTTTGCTACACTCCGGGGGCCGGGCACTGTCTGGATCCAGACACTCCCTATTAGCCGGCTTGCGGGAAGAATACTTGCTTTTGGTACGTATAACAGGAAGGAGGAAGGCGGCCTTCTCGGGGGCCTGGGAAATTTACTGGATGGAGATGGAAGATGATGATCAATTCTCAATAATTTCTTTAATCAGGCGTCCCAGGATCTTCATGCTGCGCTCTATTTTTTTATCGTATGGCTGTCCAAAGCTGAGACGGATATAGTTACGGAATCGAGCGTCGGTAGTAAAAATTTGACCAGGGGCGATGCTTATATTTTCTTCCATTGCCTTTTTAAATAGCTGGAACGCATTTACTTTCCTGTTCAGTTTTATCCAGAAAACATATCCCCCCTGGGGCACCGTTACGCAGGTGTCTGCCGGAAAGTAGTCAGAGATAGCTTTCATGTGCTGAAGGCATTGGGTATAGAGTGCTTTGCGCAGATGTCGGAGATGCAAGTCGAACCGCCCTTTTGAAAAAAACATGCCTATGGCAGCCTGAGTAGGCGTAGCGGAGGAAACGGTATGCATAAGTTTGAGTTTCAAAACTTCAGCTTTGTATTTCCCTGGAATACACCAACCTACCCGGTAACCGGGTGACAATGTTTTGGATATGGAGGAACACAAAAGCACCCAGCCGTTTTTATCATAACTTTTACAGGTTCTGGGCCTGTTTCTGCCAAAGTATAGCTCGCCATAAATATCATCTTCCACAAGCGGAATCTTATGCTTTGTAAGAAGGTTCACAAGGCGCTTTTTGTTTTCATCAGGCATACAGCTTCCTGTAGGATTGTTGAAGTTCGGTACAAAAAGACAAGCCGTTATCTTAGTCCTCTTTATCGCTTCGCTTAGGAAAGAAATATCCAAACCAGTAACCGGATCGGTTGGAATTTCCACTACTTTCAGTCCCAGGCTCTGCATAACATTGAAGATGCTGAAATAAGTAGGGCTTTCTATAGCAACGGTATCACCAGGTTTTGTGACAGCTTTAAGGCAAAATACGAGGGCCTCCATGCAGCCTTGCGTAGTAATTATATCATCCCCCTGCACGTTTCCACCCCAGTTAAAAGCGAGTTTCGCCACCTGTTGTCTCAGGCGCTGATCACCTTGCAACTGTTCATAATTTATGCAGCTATTGCTGCTTTCCCTTATTGCTTCTATCAGGGCTTTTGTAAGACGGGCTTTTGGTAATAGGTCGACTGAAGGACCGGCAAGTGAAAGTCTTACAACTCCTTCGTCACTCATCGCTTTATATACCAGGGCAATCATCTCGTCTGTACTTACTTCCCGGCCCTCGTTAGCGGGTTTTTCTACGAGTAGCGGTTCGGGATATTGTGTGGGTGTAAAGCGCACATAATAACCTGACTTCGGCCTGGCTTCTATCAGGCCCCTTATTTCCAAATGCGTGTAGGCATTAAAAGCGGTGCTTATGCTGATACCCTGTTCTCTGCTTAGACTACGGACAGAGAGGAGCTTATCGCCCGTTTTAAGGACTCCCTGGCCAATCTGCTTTTCAAGCCTATCTGCTACCTGGAGGTAAAGAAAGTCATGATCTGTATGTGTGCCTGCATTAGTTGTGTTCATAGCCAGATGAATCTGTTATGCCCAAAAATACAGAATCTGCATCTGTTTTATCAGGTTGTTTTTTCTCAACTTCGCATTACAAAGGTTCGATTTAAAAAAGAGCCGGAATAATAAACACCTATAACATGCAGAATAAAGCACTTGGATATCTGTCATTCGCATTCATATCGCTCGTATGGGGAACGACCTATCTGGTTACTCGTATCGGTGTAATGCACTTTCCGGCGATACTTTTTACCGGGATCAGAAACGCATCAGCCGGTCTGTTACTCCTGCTTGTGCTGTTGCTTTTTAGAATAAAGTATCAGTGGACATGGGAAAATATTTATCCCCAACTAGTATCCGGATTCTTTATATTAGCCCTTGGCAATGGTATGGTAAGCTGGTCACTTCACTACATCCCGAGCGGGCTTTCCGCCTTACTGTGTACGCTGGTACCTATCAATATGATAGTCATCAGCCTTGTAACAGAAAAATCAAGGAAAGCAAGCTGGCATATTTTCGTTGGCCTCGTTTTCGCCATAACAGGCATGGGTTTTATCTTTAGAGATAATATTGCAGACATCGCCCGGCCCGAATATCTGCTTGGTATCGTAAGCACTATCGCTGCAACTATCAGCTGGTCGCTTGGAAGCGTATATTCCAAAAGCAAAAGCAATACGGGGAGTCCACTCTACAAAGCCGCTATTCAGCTATTGACGGGAGGTTTGGTGTTACTTGTCGTAAGTCCTTTTTCAGAAGACTGGAGTCATCTTCCTGTGCCCGATACCGCTACAATTTTGGCTTTACTTTATCTGGTCGTGATAGGTTCTTCGCTTGCATTTGCAGCGTACCAATATGCACTTTCAACGCTTCCAGCTGGAGTTGTATCGGTTTATGCGTATATCAATCCATTAGTTGCACTTTTGTTGGGTTACAGTCTTCTTGGTGAGCGGCTTACCTGGTTTACTTTCACTGCATTTATATTTACAGCCGCCGGCATCTTTTTCATTAACGAGGGGTACAAAAGGCAAAAGAAAAAAGAAAAGCAATTGCCGTCATCACCTGAGCAGGATGATATTAGGATCAGGGATTATGAACCCTCGCTGCAACCTTACTTTGAAAAGTTTAACAAGGCCTGGCTGGAAGAATATTTTACCGTTGAACCTATCGACAAGTTTGTGCTGGAAAATCCACAAGAAGCGATTTTAAAGGATGGTGGTAAAATCCTTTTTGTTGAATATAAGGGAACGATTATCGGAACAGTTGCATTGCGTAAGGTTGGTGATGACAGTTATGAGTTAACAAAAATGGCAGTCGACAGAGCATACCGTGGTTTAGGTGCCGGTAAACTGCTGTGCCAGGCTGCCATTAATGAAGCAAGGCTATTGAATGCACGTTCCGTCATTCTTTACTCTCAAACTGCGCTTCCCGTGGCTTTAGGTATTTATCGTAAGATGGGTTTCGTGGACATTCCTTTGGAACAAGGGAAGTATAAGAGGGCAGATGTAAAGATGGAAATGAAACTTAATTATTCATCGACTTCAGCAAGCGATTGTGATAAGTCTTTCTCAGATCATACGCCCCGTAAGCTTTGTTTTTTCCATCGAAGATGATGTCGAGCACATCGGCTGTAAGAAGTTGGTTGGCTTGCATGGTAATTCTTTTCTACTAAGAGTAGAAGGTGGCCTAAAATCCATAAATGTATTCCGGCCATTTTAGTCAGCATCTTTAACCGGAGAATGCCTGTATCAGTTTGCTTCGTGCCATCAGGCATCCGCCGATCACGCCTACTTTGCTGCCCAGGGAGGATATGCACAGTTGTGTATCGCTGTTGACAAGGCTCAGTGAATATTTATTTAAAGCACTCCGTATAGGGAGATAAATATAGTCGCCCGTTTCAGTAAGTATGCCCCCGAGAACAACCATTTCAGGGTTAAAAATATTAAGAAGCATGGCAATTCCTTTGCCTATCTTTTCACCTGTTTGTTCGATAAGTTCTATGCATAACATATCGTCATTCTTACAAGCGTTTATGATGTCTGCAAGCCGTAGATCGTCGCGTAATGTTTTTCTGTCAAGAACGGCAGAAGTGGAGCCTGTGGCTGTCTTTTCCTTAAACAAACGGAGAATGGCCTGCCCGGAAGCTTCGGTTTCGAGGCAGCCTTTTTTACCACAGTGGCAGATAATTTCGTTGGTGAAAATGGGAATGTGTCCAAACTCACCTCCAAAGCCCGATTTGCCATAATAGATTTTGCCATCTATAATAATGCCCAGGCCTATACCATAGTCGAGATTAACGAAGAGAATGTTCTTCTCCGTTGTTACAGTTCCATTATGAAACTCTCCGTAAACCATAGCCCTGGAATCGTTCTCTAGGTACGTTTTAATGCCCAAAATACCCTCTATCGTCTTGCTTAGCGGCTGTTCGTAAAAGTGGAAGTAATCATAACTGTGCCCTGTTTCTGAATTAATTCTTCCGGGAAGATTGAAGCAAATGCCAAGGATATGTTTTCTGCTGACTCCGGAATCTTTGATAAAAATGTTCACCAGGGCAATTAATTCATCCAGTACGGCCGGGGTATTATTCAGTAAAAAGGGATGATTAATTTTAACTAGTATGAGGTTTTTGTTGAAATCAAGAAGGCCTAGATTTATATAAAAATGATTGATGTCTACTCCGATAAAGTAGCAAGCTTCGCCTCTTAAACCATACATGTTTGCGGGGCGCCCTCCGGTAGAATCAATTTTTCCGTAATCGTGAATCAGTCCATCCTGGATAAGATCGTTGATCAGACTGGTAGTTTTAGGATAACTTATATTAAGTTCCTGAACGAGGTCGGTAATGGTGGCATTACCTGATTGGTCAAAATGGCCAATGATGGCCCGTTTCAAAGATTTATTCTTCAAAGCCACACCGATAGCCGCGGCATCATTAAAAACGTCAAAAAGAACGGATTTCTTAACCATCAAGATTGTATAA
>JACMJX010000173.1 GCA_014380425.1 Chitinophagaceae bacterium
ATTGAAAAGAAAAGGGATTATAGATGGGTTGGAACATATAGAGCTTGTTGAACAAATTACAGAGCTTGTAAACCACCAGGGAGGTTGCGAACGCATTAAAAACACACCGCTTTTCCGCCAATACAGTATTTTCAGCCGGGTGTTTGTCGTGTTATTTATAAGCCTGTTGCCATTTGGATTGATGAATGAAATGGACAGGGCAGGGGAATATGGCGTCTGGCTGACGATTCCATTTTCATTGCTGATCTCATGGGTATTTTATACCATGGAGCAGATCGGCGAGTTCAGTGAAAATCCATTTGACAATAGCATGAATGACGTGCCGCTCAGTGCGATTTGTACCACCATCGAAACGGATGTTAAAGAGTTTTTAGGTGATACAAATTTGCCTTCGAAAGCGGTGCCCACCGATGACTTGTTGTTATAAATTATGAAATTTGGCACAAAACATTACGCTACTCCTTAATAAATGTTTTACGTTCACGACCTGTCGATGTTTGTATCTCCAGTACGTATGCGCCCGGCGATAGATTTTCTACCTGGTTAATTGTAACCGTCTGCGGACCTTTGGAAAACCGGCGAGAAAGTTCGAATAGCTTTTGTCCTGACATTGAATAAATCCTTATACGGGCGCCCTCTTCAGCACCAGAAGTAAATTGAAGACGCAACGATCCTGAGACAGGGTTAGGCGCAATCGTGAACCCGCCTGATTGTTTAGATTGTATCATCGTGATGATATTCGAATAAGTTACAACATTTGCATTGTCGACCATTTTGATCCGATAAAATCCCGATGCCGAAAGACTTTTTGTTTCATCAACGAACCAGTATTCACCATTGCTGCCATTGTTTTTTGCGTCGATCAGCCCAATCGTTTGAAACGATGACGCGCTATTTCCTTTCTCAATAATATACACTGCAGCATCGTTTTCGTTCGCTACTTTCCAGGTCAGCCTTACCTTATCTTTTTCTTTTTTACCGTGAAATGCAACGAGCTGTAAAGGCAATACAACGCAATGTCCCTGGAGAATATTCATCCCGAATTCGGAAGTGCTGCCATTAGCGTCAGTAGCGGTTGCAGCTATATAATTGCCAGGAACATAACCGCCAGGCAAGGCGGTGACCGGTATCTTAAAATGAAAAGTATTTGCACCAGCGACCGTCCCTTCAGGGCATCCGCCATACATTGGTCCGGTATAAGAACCTGTAGTGGCGAGATCATCCGTTACACTGGCAAGTGCATTTATCGTTCCGTCACTATTTAATGCTGGCGCTGTACCGCCCTCTATCACGGTTCCTATGTATACTGCGCCTTCACCATGACAGGTAGGGGAACCATAGTAAGTGTCAACAACTGCCTGGAAGAATTCTATCCTTGCTCCGGGCGCTGAAAAGCCCGCAATTATCAGGCTGTCAGACTCGTTACAGCTGCTGTATAATACCGGGTAATCATAACCATCATTCCCAAGTTCGGTCAGTATTCCATCATTCAATGTTGGTCCGAATTGGGAATAAGATGCATCAACAAGGTCTATGCCTGTACCGGTATTGCCTGATATGCAATTTTGAGTAATGGTCTTTGATCTGAGATAGGAACCAGCGCGACCAAGTACCACGCTAACACCCGAGCCGAGGTTGTTAATGATCTTATTATTGATGATGGTGTCTTTAGATGAATTCGCCCCGCCGTTCCCACCACCAGATGGATAGGGCGTGCCAAAATCATCCCAGATCGAGATGCCATCTGCATTACCCGAAATCGTGTTTTCGCGGATGTCAAAGTTTTCATCCGCTGCACTATATGTTAATTCAATTGCGTTATCTGCGCTTTGATCAGTTATAAGGTTGCCATCGATCAATAAATTTTTAAGACTGCTTCCAGGCAATTGAAATGCCGTGAGCAATTCTATACCGCCTTCTACATCACCGGCAACACCGGCTTTTCCATTGCCTGTTATTTCATTACCGGTAATATTAAGGCCATCTATTTGAGTGGTTATTGGTTCAATATTGGAAGAGTATGGAGTCATAATGCCTCTGTAATTCGAGAAAGCAATAATATTCGTTTGTATAAGCACGTTAGTAACTGACACACTGCCCGAATGTGCTGAGTGTGAACCGATGATAATGTTTGATCCGTTTGTTCGCGTGGTTGGTCCCGGATCCGCAAATGGACCCGCCGCCGGAAATCCAAAAATATTGTTCCGGACCGTTATTGCATTTCCTGAGCGAATGAGAATATTACAGCTTACATCATCCAGTGTCATTCCAAAACCTGTCACTCCAATATTTTCTATTGTCACGTCGCTGGCGGCTATCTCCACAGCATATGGCAGCGTGCGATTATTAATGATTTCTATTTCTGGTTTGGGTACCTGTGATAGCGCCCGGTTATTACAACCTACCATTCCGCCTGTTCCCCAACTCCCGGGATTCAGATCGCCGGTGAAAGCAGTTTGTGTTGCGCCATCTATTATCATAGGTTGCATGATTGTCGGCAACACTGATGTTGTTATAGCGATGGTCGCCACACCGCCGACAAGTGACCCGGCATCGACATTAAAAACTATTGTGTGTGGCGCAGCTGTGAAAATGGCATTCGCATCTGTAAGTGCCTGCCTGAGTGAACCAGGACCGGAGTCGTTGATATTAGTAACAACGAACACGCTTGCTGTGCCATTAGTTGAGACTGCGACATTAGTAAATGTATCTTTCCGTGCATCAATAAATGTTGACTGGTTAAACGCACTGGATAACGTGGCACTCAAAAATGTAAATAGCCAGATAATGTTGTTCATTTCAGGTAGGGTTGAATTATTTGATGAAGGTTGCCGAACCTTCCATTTTTTCGGCAGCAACGTGCAGTATATAAATTCCGCCAGACAATGTAAGTGTCGCAGGAAGTGAAAGATTATTACTTCCCGCGGTCAATCTTGCATTCATCTTCAACAGCACCAGCCCGGTACGATCAGTAATGGTTATTACTGCAGAAGTGCTAGCGGGTGAAGTAATTTTAAAAGCCACATTGGTTGACACCGGGTTAGGCGAAACAACCACAGCAAACTTCAGCTTTGTGGCCTGTGGTTCTACATAAACAATTTCGGAATATGTATTAACCGCGTCAACGTCTACAAGCTTAAGCCTATAGTAAACAGGTTCGCCAGCGTTGTAACCCCCATCAATAAATGAATATGTTCCTGAACTATTATTGCTTCTGGAAATCTTCCGAAGAGTTGCGAAGCTAATGCCATCCACGCTTTTCTCAATTTCGTAATGAGAGAATTGCGGCAGCTCGGTAGCGCGCCAGTTTAATGCAACACCTTCTGGTATCTTTGAAGCTGTGAAAGACTTAAAAATCAATGGCAGCAATAGTGTCGGCTCATGCAGTTTGAGAATAGTTACTGAATTTGCCGGTATAACCAGGCCAGATAATGAAGCGGCATTCATTATGGTATCTACCATCGAATATGTCGGAAACTGGTCCGCCACACCCGTCCCGCTAAACTGCCATTTTGCACCATTATAACTGCTGACATAATTAGAAATGGCGAGATTAATTGTCTTTGGCGTATTGTCTTTATTCAACAAAATGATATTAAGTTTTTGTGTGACCGCATCATACGAAGCATAGCTTCTTACAAAATTGTTTCCGCTCACAGCACTTATCATGGTTTTCTCAAGAGCAGAACCCCATACTCCCATTACGGTTCCATTTGCATTCAGATTTCCGTCTTTGTCCAGGGCGTCGTAAATACTTTGGTTAACAGTTAGGTTATCTACCCACCTGGTATTCCACATGCATGCTGATTCAACTTTGGGTTTCACAATCAGATCGCCGAACATCTGGAAGTTGCAGAGCGCATGGCCTACATTATTATCATTGGGCCAATAGCCGGACCAGTCTATCGAGTTGTATTCGGTAGGCATTACCATAAGCCTGGCACGGTCACCAACCGGTGCATAGTTATTGATATCGTTGATAGCAGCCTGCGTTTCAGGAACGAGGTCAACATTGTTTGTCCTGTAGTACTCATAGCCACCGGTATATTGCCAGATGGGATAATTACTAAAACCAAGAATATCGATATAAGGCAGTGCCGGACTCTGCAATAATGTTTGCCACCAGCCGGCTCTGCCATTCACCACAATCTTAATAGAAGGATCAATGGCCTTCATTGCCGATGCAAAGTCTACTACATCAAGTGCATATTGAGCGGGCGTTGTGGTGCCGTTATAATCAGGCAGGTTCCAGGATTCATTTCCGAGCATCCAGTACTTTACATTATAGCCTTTTGTAATGTTTGCATACCGTACCCATTCAGCCGCGTGTGTAATCAATTCGGCTTTGGTTGGCTTTATTGCAGAAGCTGTGCTGTATATCGCGTCATATGCAACCACGATAAGCGGCGATGCACCAACCGTAGTACACATGGACATAAATTCATCAAAATCTAACACTACATCCCTGCAAAGTTTGTCCGCAGAAGCAACGTCCACAAATTGATTGTCACCTGTGGGCCAATGGGCAACAGGATCTTTCAATGACATGCGCGGTGACGAGCTTGTCCATGGTGCGGCAGAAAATAAATAATTATCAGATTTTTCACCACCAGGATATCTTAAAATTTTTGCATTAATACTTTTGAGAGCTGTGGCCGTAGTGGTGGGGGTATTGGGGGCGATGAAAGTGCCGTCCATCAGGTAGTCCAGATTAACACCATTTTCTTTGCCGGTAAGCGTTTTCATTACAGATCCGGCGTTTACGGTGACGATCACCTGTGCTTTAACGAAAATAAATAATAAGAGCATGAAACTCGTGAACAGGTATTTCATATCAAATAAAGGATTTGGATTACTGGTATCGAACCAGGCAGTAAACGTGTCAGAAGTACATTCTAGTATAGGTAAAAGATTACTCAGCGGGGTAGAAGCGCTGGTTACACACTTATTTCCAATCGAAAATTTTATACTGCAAACTGCTTGAGTTGGTCTAATTAAGTTTTTAATCGTAAAAAATCTTTAATTAGATTAACATCAAACGATTGCTGTCACCCTTAAAGTTTACAATTCCTTAAGATAGGGATTCACTTCTTTCATCGCTGCGTCGATAGGTTTGCATTTTTATTATAACCCCCATACCCCGTTGAGATTTAAGGCATCTTACACCATCACTAACTAAATACTGA
>JACMJX010000012.1 GCA_014380425.1 Chitinophagaceae bacterium
ATGCCGTTTATGAAGAGATCGACAGCGTAATGGAATGGAAGAATCTGCTACCTGAAGGCGAGTATGAAGGTATGTACGGCGACGGGGTAGAAGGGAAATTATATGTGATCTGCAAAAACTGCGGGGCGGATAACAACCATAACCGAGTATCGGGCTATATCTTTCAAGTGGGCGATTCCATTTATCCCGCGGGCAGTTTCAGTATTGATGTAGACGAAATCAAATCTATTACGGGTAAAGTAAAACGGGGTTTTCGGCCTTCGGGGATTGCCAAAAACCCGGTATCGGGAGATTGGTACATCGTTTCCTCCGTAAATAAACTATTGATCGTTACAGATGTTAATTGGAAGATCAGAGAAGTATGCACCCTGAACGGAAATATGTTCAACCAGCCCGAAGGCATCTGCTTCGATGCAGATGGACATCTTTACATCTCCAACGAGGGAGATGATCTTGTAGAGGGCAATATCCTCCGGTTTACCCGATCCACCAAAACTCCCCATTCTAAATGAAGCATTTTCTACCGCTCTTCTTCCTGTTTTCTTGTAACGGCATTCTTGCGCAGGATAGTATCCGTTACCGTGTTATACTTATCGGCGACGCCGGTGAAATAAATGCAGTACAGGAAAAGACGATCGGTAGTGCCACAGGGCATATTCTTCCTGGTAAAACAAGTGTTTTTTACCTCGGTGACAATATCTATCCCGCAGGAATAGGACTTCCCGGAACCCCGGAGGAACAACGAACGCAGCAAATACTGGCTTCCCAATACAAACCCATGCGCTCGAAAGGAGCTCCCGTGTATTTTATACCCGGAAACCATGACTGGGATAGAATGGGGCCTTATGGGCTAGCGAAAATAAAGCGGCAATGGGAGTACCTTAATGAACAGGGCGACTCGCTGGTGCAACTGGTTCCTGGCAACGGATGTCCTGGACCGATAGCAATTCATCTTACCGATAGTTTAGTGGTAGTGGCGATCGACAGCGAATGGTGGCTTTTCCCCTTCGATAAAACGAACCCCGATGCAGATTGCCCCTGCAATTCACGTGACGAGGTAGTTGCTGCCATAGAACAGATTCTCTACAACAACCGGCATAAGGTAATCCTTCTGGCGTCTCACCACCCCTTCCAGAGTTACGGCATTCATGGAGGCAGCTACACCCTGAAAGATCATATCTTCCCGCTTACCAACATCAAAAAGAACCTTTATATCCCCCTGCCTGTCATCGGCTCATTGTATCCTTTTTTAAGATCTACCTTTACATACCCTGAAGATCTTAAACACGCTTTATACAAGTATATGGTGAAGCGGGTAGACGGTGCATTCGGTAATTTCCCCAATCTTATTCATGTTTCCGGTCATGAGCACGGGCTGCAGTTCATAAAGAACCGGCAGGTGCAGATAGTGAGCGGATCGGGCGCCAAATATACAAATGCCAGGAAAGGCAGCGGCTCCTTGTTTGCCGATGCCACCCAGGGATTTGTAACCGTCGACATTCTTGCCGGTAATCAGCTTTCCCTCGCGTTTTATACCCAGGGAAAGGATTCCGCTACCCCGGCATTTGCCTATACACTTCCCTACCGGCAGGTGAGCGAAGAAAGCAAGGGCATTCCACCTATCACTACCGACAGCGTAACGGTACGTATTCATCCTTCCTATGGTAATAAGTCCCGCATTCATAAGTTCTTCTTCGGGGAGAACTATCGCCGCGAATGGACTGAGCCGGTAACGCTGCCTGTACTAAGATTGAGTGAGATAGCAGGAGGCCTTCAGCCGCTTCAGGAAGGAGGGGGAATGCAATCCCAATCTTTGCGACTGGCAGATAAATCGGGTAAAGAATATGTAATAAGAAGTGTAGAGAAAACGCCCGATGCCCTGCTACCACCAACATTATCGGAAACTTTTGCGAGAGACTGGCTGGACGATGTAACCAGCGCCCAGCATCCTTTTTCAGCACTGGCAGTGCCGCCGGTAGCAGATGCGGTACATGTGCCGCATGCCAATCCAGTGATCGGCGTAATAGCACCAGATAGAAATTTGGGTGTTTATGAAAAAAAGTTCGCTGGCATGGTGATGCTACTGGAGGAGAGAGAACCCCTTGGCGAATCGGATAACACTGCTAAGATGACAAAGAATCTTCGTAAGGATAATGATAATTCCATCGCGGGCAAAGACTTTCTGAATGCCCGGATGCTCGATCTTTTTCTGGGCGACTGGGACAGGCATGGTGACCAGTGGAGATGGTTCAACAGGTTGGCGAATAAGGACAAAAAAGAGTATGTAGGCGTACCCAGAGATCGCGACCAGGTATTTCATCTTACTCAGGGTCTGTTCCCTAAAATGGCTTCGCTGGAATATGTATTGCCTACGTTGAGAAACTTTGACCGCTTTATCAGCCGGGAGGAATGGGTGCTGTTCAAAACCGGGTTTGTAAATGCCTATCCTTCCATGCAGATCGGCAAAGATGAATGGAATAAAGCAGCTGTCGATTTCAGCAAAGCGGTCACTGACTCCGTACTGGAAGCAGCACTTGCAAGGCTGCCGCAGCCGGCTTATAATATCCGGCATAATGCCTTGATGGAAAAATTAAAGGCACGCCGCGCGCGGCTGCCCGTTGCTATGGATGAGTATTACCGCTTCATTCAAAAAGTAGCGGATATTACGGTGAGCGACAAGAATGAGCTGGTGAAAGTGACGGATCGCCCTGATGGAGGTTTGAACGTAACGATTCATAAAATCAGCAAGAATGGAAAGGTGGAAGAAGAGTTGATGAACAAAACTTATGACAAGACGTTATCCAGAGAGATCAGAATTTATCTGGGGAACGGAAACGATAGTGTAGTGGTGGATAACAACAATTCTCCAGTTAGATTGAGGATTATTGGTGGTAAAGATGTAAAAAGCTACACTGTACTCAAGGCGCATAAGAAGATATGGCTTTACGACAGATACAACTCATCCAGGTTTACAGGCGATAGTTCGCGTATGAGAAGAGTAATTTCTGAGGACAGTGCCAACACGTCTTTTTCACCAGTAAATCTGTATAACACCTTGATGCCCCTCGTTGCCATCGGCGTAAATGCCGATGACGGGCTGATTCTTGGTGCAGGGTTCAAGTATGTAAAGCAGGAAGGCTTCAGGAAATATCCATATGCAAGTATGCATCAGTTTCTGGCGGCGCATTCTTTTTCTACGAATGCATACAGGGTGAGATATACGGGTGAATGGATAGAAGCACTGGGAACTGCTGATGTGGTTATGAGTGCTTTTATAAGAGCTCCGAACAATACGGTTAATTTCTTTGGGAGAGGCAATGAGACGGTTTTTGATAAATCAGGAGATTTTGTGAGGTATTACCGCACCCGTTACGGCACCTACCAGTTCGATCCATCGCTTCGCTGGCGCAAGAAATCGGGTACCTCCGTGAGTATCGGTCCTTCACTATACTATTATGTGTATGATGAGGAGGATAACAAGGGAAGGTTCATAAATAATGCATCGGAGATAGGTTCATACGACAGCAGCAGCATTGCTGAAAATAAACTGCATGTAGGAGTAGTAACACAGTTTGTGATCGATAAAAGGAGCAGTAAGATTCTTCCACAATGGGGTAGTTACATTAGTACGAGATTACAGGCTTATAAGGGTGTAGGAGCATATGCTAAAGATTTTGCGCAGATCATTCAAGAAGTAGCTCTCTATAAAAGTATCGGCAGGCGCTCCGGGCTGGTGATTGCCGAAAGATTAGGAGGGGTGGTTAGTATTGGTAAAACGGCTTTTTATCAGTCGGCCTTTTTAGGGGGGCAGGAGAATCTTCTGGGTTACCGGCAATTTAGGTTTGCAGGGCAGCATAGCTTCTATAACAACTTAGAAATGCGCCTGAAGCTGGCGGATATTGCCAGCTATATCCTTCCCGGGCAGTTGGGCTTGAGTGGCTTTTGGGATATTGGCAGGGTATGGGAGAACAAGGAGAGATCAGGCAAGTGGCACAATGGAGTAGGCGGTGGGGTTTATTTTGTTCCAGCGTCGGTTGCATCATTTAACTTTGCAATGGGCTATTCCAGGGAAGGTTGGTACCCTTATTTCACCATGGGATTTCGTTTTTAACTATGCATACAGAAATAATAACACTGGCAAAAGATATCTTTTCAGACAAAGCGCCTGAAACAGTACTTTCATTCCGCCCTTTCATCGGTCACCTCAAAAAGCGCAAGGAGGATCAGAACAATCATAAGGCCGGCTTTTTCACCTATATTATCGCAGAATTCGAAAAGCATCCGGAACTATTGCAGCAAGTTGATCTTGAAGGCATGAGCCGATACCAGCATGTGCTGGAGCTGATTTACAATTGCCTTTCACCCATAATCGAAGATGAAGAAAAGCAGTTCTGGGCACTCTGCCAGCCGCTGACCCCCTATGTGTTCTATAGCACGAATGCTTTCTATAACCTCGTTATCAGCATTTCGACAGGTATGCTGCGTAAAGCCGTAGCGGAGAAAAGCCCTGAGGAATTAAGAGAAGACCAGCTTAAATTCTGCTATTCCGTCATTCTTGAAAAATGTTATCATCTTCCTGCTTTCTTCAAAACAGAAGCTGTTCATTCCCTGGAAGACGAGGATACGGGTCTGATGCATTATTATAAAATGAAAATGGATACCCGGTTTATAGAAGTGCATCCTAAAACGGATTTTCCAGACTTTAATATAAAGCTCCTGCAGTCGGGTGAGAATTACGATCATAGTGATATGATTCCCCTGCTCAGGAAATGGCTCCCTCTGGATATGTTCCGCTTCGAGGGTTTTGCTATAGAAACTGTAGTAGATGTTACTGCTCAATATGCTTATGAAAATATCCGTAATAGCATCCTAAACCGCGGATCGCTTGAAAACAAGCAATGCCTTTTCAGCATCCACCACTGGCTTAAAACCATCGTTGCAAGCAACGATATCGAATTTGGCCTTATGCCTGTACTCAAGATAGATAATAAGCTGATTTTTGAAGAAAGCACCTGCTCCAATGGTTTACTGGTAAATGCTTCCCGGGAATTTGCCGATACGGAATCTGCTTATATTTCGCTTGTAGAAAACTATCTTAAAGAGCCTAAAAGAATCTTCTGGAATGGAATGAGCAAGGAAGATGAAACCAAGAGTGCCTATATAAAAATACTAGCGAACAAGGGAGTTAAAAGTTACGCAATAATCCCTCTTTATTATAATAGTGCGGTGGTGGGGATGGTTGAAATCTACACCAGCAAACCCAACCTCCTCACCGAAGGCGTACTATCTTTACTCGACCCAGTGATTCCCATGCTTTCGCAGGTATTGAAGAATACGATCGACGAATTCCACGAGGAGATCAACCAGGTCATCCGTGAGAAGTTCACTTCAGTGCAACCTTCCGTTCAGTGGAAATTCAACCAAACCGCCTGGCATTACCTGAGAGACACAGAGCTCCTGGGCAAGACCACCGATATTGGAGAAATAGCATTCGAGAACGTATATCCTCTTTATGGGGCAGTAGATATCCGTAATTCAACAATAGAGCGGAATGCAGCCCTTGCTACTGATTTTAAAGTGCAGTTCAATGTATTGAAAAGCGCGCTGAACGAGATAAAGCTGGAAACCGGATTTGCGCTGATCGATGAAAAGATATTCCTCGTGAAGAAATGGATCTCGATTATCAATGGACCTTCAGGAGGCAACCAGGAAATAAAACTCAACGACTTTTTCGAGAATCAGATGCATCCTTTTCTACGTTTGTTGGAAAAAGGGAACCCTAAGGTCAAGGAAAGCGTAGGTAAATACTTCGATGCTATTGATGAAAAGACAGGAGTGGCCTATGAAAGCCGCCGGAACCTGGAGACTTCCATGAATACGGTGATCTCCGCAGTCAATAATTACCTGGAAACTATGAAGGGCGAAGTGCAGCAGGCTTATCCAAGCTATTTTGAAAAGTTTCGCACAGACGGAGTAGAATATGATATTTATATCGGGCAGTCTATAGCACCAGACAAGCCCTTCAGCGATATCTATCTAAAAAATCTGCGTCTTCTGCAGCTTACTTCCATGGCTGCTATCGCAAAGCTTTCGCACGCTTTGCTGGAGCATCTATCGAAACCGGTAGAAACCACGCAGCTGATCTTTATTCACTCGCATCCGATAAATATCATGTTCAGGAATGATGAAAAACGCTTCGACGTAGAAGGTGCCTATAATATCCGTTACCATGTAATCAAGAAAAGGATTGATAAGGTGCGTATAAAAGGAACCAAAGAAAGACTGACCCAGCCCAATAAAATAGCTATTGTTTATTTCAGCCAGAAGGAAGCGGATGAGCAGATCGGCTACATTCGTTACCTCCAGGAACAGAACATGCTGAATAACGACCTCGAGGAGCTTGAATTGGAGGATCTACAGGGAGTAATCGGTCTGAAAGCCCTTCGGGTAGGCGTAACTATAGACGAAGGCGTGGGAAGCCGCGAACTGCACAAATTATTCAACCCGGATGATGCGGATACACTGAAAGTTGGTTGACAGGCAGGCAGAACCTTTGTGCATTTAGCTAGTTTAGATGCTGCCCCGCTTCCTCCTTCACTTCTTTGCTGTAAGTTTCAATATCCCAATCGCTCTCATGTTCCAGCGATCCGGCATTCCGGTCATTTTGCAATAGCTGCTCCATTTCCTCTATAAATCCCCGGGCGGTGTTTATGTATTCCTCCTGGTCGCGGATAGAAGATAACTTCTTCAGGTTAGCTTCGTCATAGCGGAAAAATAGCCGTGCAGCCCTTTGTGCCGTGTACTTCCGGAAGCCCATCATCGTCATCACATCCACCCCCAGGCGGAGCGAAGTATCGATCGACTCTCGGTAAATATGAAGCATGCCGGCATTCATCTGGTCATAAGCATCATTACGATTGGAAGCACGAACCAGCATCCGCAAATTGGGGAAATGCTTCTTGATCGTCTCTATCATTTCAAGTCGCTTCTCCGCAGGTTCTATCGCGATTACTATAATCCTGGCTTTGGCCGCCCCGGCACTTGCCAGTAGTTCGGCCCTCGATGCATCTCCATAGAACACTTTCATACCCATTTTTCGCAACACCGCTACTCTGTCGGAGTCTATATCGAGATAAGTGGCGTAAATACGATGTGCTCTCAGGAACCTGCCGATAGTACTTCCGAAATGTCCAAGGCCGGCTATGATCACCGGACAATCCTGGTTGATATCGTCTGCTTCAGGGGCTAATTCTTCCAGTGTACCTATCCTCGGCAATAGAAGCCGCTCATTTATCAGCATTACCAGCGGCGTAAAGGCCATACTGATGGCCACAACGGCTATCATCGTGTTAGCCGTAGCATTATCCAGAATGCCTCCCTGCAGGCAGAAAGAGAACAGCACGAAAGCAAATTCGCCTGCCTGGCTGAGCGAGAATGAAAAGATCATGTTCTGGTCGGTACTTAACTTAAATATCTTTCCCAGTATAAATAACACCAGGCCCTTCACCGTCATCAGCAGGGCTACCAAGCCCAGAATTCTACCCGGATTCGCCAGTATAAGACCGAAGTTGATGGAGGACCCTACAGCAATAAAGAACAAACCGAGCAGCAAACCCTTGAAAGGCTCGATATCACTTTCAAGCTCATGCTTGTACTCGCTATTAGCCAGCACGACACCTGCCAGAAAAGCGCCCAATGCAGGGCTCAGTCCTACCTGCGTCATAAGTACGGCGATGCCGACTACCAGCAGAAGGGCGGATGCCGTGAAGATTTCCCGGAGTCTTGTACCGGCTATAACCCGCAGCAACGGCCTTATGAGGTAATTGCCGGCAATTACAATAATGGCTACTGAGCCGGAGACTATAAGCGTCTGGAGCCATCCCGGCCTGCCGGAAACCCAGTTAGAAACGGTGCCTGCGGGCTCTGTTACAATCTGGTAAGTAGCAAGAAGGGGAAGTATGGCAAACATGGGAATCACTGAGATATCCTGAAACAGCAATACGGCGAAAGAACTTCGACCGGATGCTGCCCTAATCAGGCCTTTTTCTGTAAGTGTCTGAATAACGATCGCCGTCGAAGAAAGGGAGAGGATCATCCCCAATGCGATAGCGGGCCGCCAGGTTAACCCGAAACCCAAGGCAATTAATGCTATCACTGCTGATGTAATCGCCACCTGAAGCCCGCCGAGCCCGACAATGGATTTTCTTAATTTCCACAAGAGTTCGGGTTCTAGTTCAAGACCAATCAGGAACAGCATCATTACTACGCCAAATTCTGCAAAGTGCATCACATCCTGCCCTTCTTTTCCGATCAGGGACAGCACTGAAGGGCCGATTATGACACCCGCAATCAGGTAGCCGAGTACAGAACCCAAACCAAGCTTTTTAGCGACCGGCACGCATATAACAGCTGCACTCAAATAAATAAAAGCCTGAAAGAAAAAAGACTGCTGATCCATTATTTAGTTTTAAGTAATCAGGAGGCAGGGATGATATCGTTCAGATACCTGGTTTGTGCCAGGTAGTTCCCGGAAAGTTTGCTGAGCTTTAGGGCAGTAAGCAGTGACTGGTAGTGGCTCGCCTGCTGTCGAACTTCTTCCGGATCGATCTTGTAGGCGTCTGCCACTACAAAAGGCGGAAGATATTCCATTTTGCAAAGATAAGCTGTTTGCTCAAAGGGGCGCAAGAGTTCCCGGATAGTGTAGCGGTTGCGGCCCGTTTCCCCATACGCCGAAAGGCTGCCGCCGGTAGAAATTACGTTAAATACCTTTTTCCCTGCAAGCCGGTTACCCGTCTTTCCATAAGCCCACCCATGTTCCAGCACCAGATCCTGCCACTGCTTCAATAAAGCGGGCGCACTGTACCAGTAAAAGGGATGCTGAAAAATAATGATATCGTGAGATAATAGCAGTCGTTGCTCTCTTTCTACATCTATATCGAACTCAGGATAAGCTTCATAAAGATCATTCACATACACATCCTCCATATTACCGACATGCTTCAGCAGGGTTTTATGTACTTTCGACTTCTCCAATGCCGGATGTGCAAAAAGTATAAGTATTTTAGCCATGATTCGCGGATATAATTGTAATATAGTGTAAAGATGTAACAATTATATGAACGGAAGGGTTTACGATGGAAGGTTGCATTCCGCGGCATATTTAGTTTAATTGCAAACAACGGTATAAAAGAATCAAATGATCCAGCTGGAAAATGAATATCTGAAGGTAAGTATCAACGCGAAGGGAGCGGAGTTGAATAATATCTATAATAAAACGACGGCTCTAGAATACCTCTGGAATGGCGATCCTGCTTTCTGGAGTAAGAAGTCTCCCATTCTTTTCCCCATCGTGGGTGAGCTTAAAGAAGGCGCCTATCATCACAACGGAAATACCTACCACCTGGGCCGCCATGGTTTTGCGAGAGATATGGAATTTGAGCTGACACATTCCGACCACAGTTCTGCCCTATTTTCCCTAAAGAGCAATGCGGAAACTCTTGAAAAATATCCTTTCCATTTTACGCTGGAGATCGTTTACAGTATAGATGAAAACCAGCTTTGTGTTAAATATAAAGTGCATAATACCGGCGAGGATACCCTGTATTTTTCAATAGGAGGACATCCGGCGTTCCGTGTGCCGCTGGCCATTGGCACTCACTACGAGGATTATTTTCTTTCATTTTCCCATAAGGAAAGCGCACCCAGATGGCCAATTTCCAAGGAAGGCCTTATAGAGGCAGAACCCCTGCCTTTTTTAAACGATACCGATCGCCTCCCGCTTTCCCGGGAGCTGTTTTTTAAAGACGCCTTGGTGTTCAAACATCTCGAGTCGAATGAAATCAAGCTGCTTTCCAGCTCTTCCAGGCATGGGCTTACGTTCCACTTCAAAGGGTTTCCCTACCTCGGTATATGGGCTTTTAAAGGCGCGGATTTTGTTTGCATCGAACCCTGGTGCGGGATAGCCGACAGTGTTGGCAGCAACCAGCACCTGGCTGACAAGGAAGGAATAAATACATTGAAGCAGAATGACTTGTTCGAACGTTCCTGGTCTGTTACCACGTTCTAGGCCTGCTGATTTGTCACCGGAAAGATATGTGCGACCAGCAGGGATACAATGACGCGTAACGACCCCCGCATAGTATGCTTTAAACAAATTCCCTTATGACAGGAATTTACCTTCCTCACCGCTGTTCGAAGTGCTATTCAGCACCTCATTTATTTTCTTAATAAGTTTGTCGATCTCGAAAGGCTTCGGTAGAAAATCGCTTGCACCTGCTTCCAGGGCTGAAGAGCCGATATCGGAACTCGCAGACATCATAATCACTGGAAGGTTTCTTGTAACTTCTTTCGTTCTAAGTGCCCGGCAAATGTCCCGGCCGTCTGTCCCAGACATCCATATGTCCAGAATTACCAGATCGGGCAAATTGCCCTTCATTTCAGCCAACTCAGAACCATTCGAAGATGTTGTTACCTGGTAGCCTTCGAATTCCAGCAGCAAAGATAAAGAATCAAGTATTGCCGGATCATCGTCAGCAATCATAATACGGGTACGGGAGCTCATGGGTTAGTACGATTGATGTATAAGATTCATAGAACGGAATCGATAGCTTCCTATTGTGCCACAGATCAGCTCACCAAATAACGTTCATAAAAAAACGGTAGCCGCTTTTCTATGAACGTTATTTTATAAGTGATCCGACAAGTCTAACACTACGAATGGTTACTTTCATCATCTTTTTGATCATGTCCAGCTACTTTCACAATCTTATTGTAAAGACCCAGCAGCAGGAACGGCGCAGGCCACTGACCCACAAACAAAGCCGTATGCTTGTGCCCCATCAGTTTCAACGTAAGTGAGGCGCCTATAGATGCGATAGCGGCCCATAGAAATACATCTGACGGAAGTTTAGCCGTCTGTTCCTCGATTGTTTTAGCCACTTTTCCTTCTGTATGATCTGCGCTTTTCAGTTTCTCGGAAATTTGCCCTGTAAAATCATTTGACATGGTATTATGTTTTTTATTAGAAAATATGTTTTGCTATCTGTGTAGATGCTGTAATGAGTTACCAGTAAAATCTGTGCCATCACGTTTTCAAGAACTTCGCTCACCCATATACTGCAGGGCTTGGCTTGCTTTCCTGAAGGTACTTTACCAGGGCCTGTGCCAGCTTTGGAGGCGTCAGGATCGCGACAGGATGATCGTCGTGGATTACGTGCCGTGGCATAGGTGCTCGGCAGTGGCATTTCTATTGCATAGTCACCTATCTCTGCTTCACTTCAAAACAGCATATTATGCACCGGTCGGGTTATTCATTCTGGCAGCGAAACAGTCTAAGCATTGTATTTATTACGCTTACGATGGCTTTTTGGGTAGCGCAGTTTTTTACCGGGCTGGCAGAAAAAAATCAGGAGCGGCAGGAAACAGGAAGACCTCCTCTTACATCTTCAGCATATTTTAGAAGCGGACATTTTATCCAGGCTACATTTGAAAACTGGGAAAGTGAGTTTCTGCAAATGGCCCTTTATGTTTTGTTAACAGTTTCTTTGCGTCAGCAGGGATCTTCTGAATCCAAGAAGCTGGAAGGAGAGGAAGAAGTAGATAAGGAGCCTGTTGCCGCACCAGATGCACCATGGCCTGTGAGAAAAGGAGGTATCTGGCTTAAAGTTTACAAACACTCTTTATCACTGGCATTCGGGCTTCTTTTCCTCGTGTCTTTCATCCTTCACTTTTATGGCAGCCTGATGGATCATAACGAAGAACAAATGAATAAGGGACTGCCATTGGATTCTTTTTCCGACTACCTGGGCCAGCCACGTTTCTGGTTCGAGGCGTTCCAGAACTGGCAGAGTGAATTTCTGGCTGTGGCATCTATCGTTCTTCTATCCATCTGGCTGCGGCAAAAGGGTTCTCCCGAATCCAAACCGGTAGATGCGCCTTATACCAAAACAGGCAAATAACGAATATCAGGAAATGCCGGTCTATTCTTTCGGGGCTTCTTTCAACACAACTATCGACCTTCCTTCGATAGTGATCACCTCCTCAGGCTTCCATTCTTTACCGTCTTCAGCTACATAGCTTTCGTAAGTATCTATTACTTTTTTCCAGAGCGCACCATAATTCTTTTTAGGCAGTACATAATCCAGCCTGCCATGATAGGCATTGAAGATGATATAGAAACTGTTGTCCACCAGTTTCTCGCCTTTAGGCCCCAGGCTGCGCAGTCCATTTCCATTGAAGAATACGGCCATCGACTTGGCGAAATCCTCGTTCCAGTTATGTTCGCTCATTTCGCTGCCCTCTGGCAGAAACCAGGCAACGTCTTCCACTCCCATACCCTTGATAGGCTGCCCCTGAAACCAGCGGTGACGGCAGAATGCAGGATGGTTTCTCCTGAAATGAATCATATTCTTTACAAATTCCTGAAGCTCTTTATCAGCACTCTCCCAGTTGATCCAGGAGATCTCATTGTCTTGGCAATAAGCATTGTTGTTGCCTCCCTGGCTTCTTCCGAGTTCGTCGCCTGCCACCATCATGGGAACTCCCTGCGAAAGAAACAAGGTTGTAATCAGATTACGCTGTTGTTTTTTTCTTAAAGCGATAATGTTTTCATCATCCGAAGGCCCTTCGGCTCCGCAGTTCCAGGAACGGTTGTGAGATTCACCGTCCATATTGTTTTCGCCGTTGGCCTCGTTATGCTTTTCATTATAGCTTACAAGGTCGAGAAGTGTGAATCCGTCATGTGCCGTCACGAAATTGATACTGGCAGTAGGAGAGCGGTAATCATCCTTGTATAGATCCGAACTGCCAGTGAAGCGTTCTCCAAACTCCCCCAGCATACTATCGGCGCCTCTCCAGAAATCGCGGATGCAATCACGGTACATGCCGTTCCATTCCGCCCATCCCGGGGGAAATTTACCAACCTGGTAACCGCCCTCGCCCACATCCCAGGGCTCCGCTATCAGTTTTACCTGGGAGATAACGGGATCCTGGTGAATGATATCGAAGAACGCACTCAACTGGTCTACATCGTGCAGCTCCCGTGCAAGCGTAGAGGCGAGGTCGAACCGGAAGCCGTCTACATGCATTTCCAGGATCCAGTAGCGCAAACTGTCCATTATCAACCGCAATACATTGGGTAAGCGTGCATTCAGCGTGTTGCCGGTGCCTGTGTAATCCATGTAATAGCGCTTGTCTTCTGCAAGCCGGTAATAGGAGATATTGTCGATGCCCCGAAAGGAGAGTGTGGGCCCCATGTGATTTCCTTCGGCGGTATGGTTATATACCACGTCCACGATCACCTCTATACCTGCCCGGTGCAGCTGTTTCACCATATCCTTGAACTCGTTCACCTGCTCTCCTGTACCCTTTGTACTGGAGTAACGAACATCTGGTGCAAAGAACCCGATACTGTTATAACCCCAGTAATTGGTGAGTCCTTTTTCTTTCAGGTGGCGGTCTATAACAAAGTGATGAACAGGCATCAGCTCTATAGCGGTAATACCGAGTTCCTTTAGATAATTGATAGTAACAGGATGTGCAAGACCGGCATAAGTGCCCCTTATTTCTTCAGGAATATCGTTGCGCAGCTTTGTAAATCCTTTTACGTGTGTTTCATAAATAATGGTTTGATGATACGGTGTTTTGAGCGGCATATCCCCCTCCCAATCGAATGTAGGGTTAATCACTACAGATTTTGGAATATAAGGCGCACTGTCCGTTTGGTTGAAGCTAAGATCGGCTTCCTCGCTGCCGATCTCGTAACCGAACAGGGAATCATGCCACTGGATAATACCGGCTATCGCCTTGGCGTATGGATCAATAAGTAGTTTGTGCGGATTGTAGCGCAAACCTTTGTGGGGATCATGAGGCCCATACACGCGGTAACCATAAAGCTGCCCGGGTTGCAGGCCGGGGATGTAAGCATGCCATACCTGGTGCGACCGTTCCGTCATTCTTATCTTTACGTTCTCGTATAGATCTGTGTTGGATTCAAATAAACAAAGATCCACGCCCGCTGCGTTGTCTGCATAAAGTGCAAAATTTACTCCTTCTCCGTCCCAGGTTGCCCCTAAAGGGAAAGCACTGCCCGGATAAATGGTAGCATTCATCGTTGTTTTATTTTATTCTGTGGAAACATGTCCATTGCTGGTGTTTTTTATCAGCCCGGTTACTATAGCAAATTAGCAGCCATATAACCAATAAACCGCTAAAACCGGATCGGTTGGCACGGCTTTAGAAGATGAAAATATATAATAATTGGATATGAATGCAGCCATGGTAATGTTTGAAGTTAACGTACCTTTGCGGTGCATTTCCGCTACATGAATTGCATGTTATCCCCCATCATGTGCAGATGCAATTTAAAACACGGATCCATGAACGACTTCATCGCCGCGCGCTCTCAAATGGCACTCTCACTGGGCTTTCATATCGTATTTTCCTGTATCGGAATGGTCATGCCTTTTTTCATGGCCGTGGCGCATTACTACTGGCTGCGCACCAATAATGTGGTGTACAGAAATGTTACGAAAGCCTGGAGCCAGGGGGTGGCTATCTTCTTTGCAACAGGCGCCGTGTCGGGTACGGTACTTTCGTTCGAGCTTGGTTTGTTGTGGCCTACTTTCATGAAGCATGCCGGCCCTATTTTCGGTATGCCTTTTTCATTAGAAGGAACTGCTTTTTTTATAGAGGCTATCGCCCTGGGTTTCTTCCTGTATGGATGGAACCGGTTCAACCGCTGGTTTCACTGGTTTACGGGGGTAGTAGTGGGCATTAGCGGGCTGGTGTCGGGCATCCTCGTAGTAGCAGCGAATGCCTGGATGAACAGCCCTGCGGGTTTCGATTATGTAAATGGGCAATACATCAATATAGATCCTATAAAAGCCATGTTCAATGATGCCTGGTTTTCGCAGGCCCTGCACATGTCGGTAGCCGCTTTTGTGGCCACAGGCTTTGCCGTGGCGGGCATTCATGCTTTAATGATACTCAAAGGGAAAAACATTCTTTTTCATACGAAAGCTTTTAAGATAGCTGCCATCTTTGCTACGGTGGCCGCCGTGTTGCAGCCGCTTACAGGTGATATCTCGGCGAAAGACGTGGCGCAACGGCAACCTGCCAAGCTCGCTGCCATGGAAGCACATTTCAATACGGAGAAATCAGCAGGGCTCATCATTGGTGGCATCCCTGATGTAAAGAATCAGAAAGTGGATTATGCCATAAAGATTCCTGGTGCATTAAGTTTTCTGGCTCATGGCGACTTCAATGCGGAAGTAAAGGGGCTGGATAGCATTCCTCCTTCCGAGCATCCGCCTGTTGCCATTACCCATTATGCTTTCCAGATCATGGTGGGGCTGGGGATGACGATGGTGCTGATAGCCCTGCTTTACTTTATCGCGCTGGTTCGCAAAAAGAGCTGGAGAGAGAGTAGATGGCTGCTAAAGCTCTTTGTGCTGGCAACCCCTATGGGCTTTCTGGCCGTGGAGGCGGGATGGACGGTAACGGAGGTAGGCCGCCAGCCCTGGATCATTAAGGGCGTCATGAAAACAGCGGATGCCGTAACTCCCATGCCGGGCATCGTTTATTCCTTTTATCTGTTTACAGCGGTATACCTTTCACTGGCACTGGTAGTAACTTTTATGCTATACCGGCAGATACGGATGGTAGACAAGTTGTACGATATTCCCGCAGACACAGAACTTCCAAAACATTGATAGCATGCTATACGTTGTGATTGCTTATTTATGGGGGGCGATATTGTTATACCTTCTGTTGGGAGGTGCGGATTTCGGCGCAGGTATCATAGAGCTTTTTACTACCCGCAAAAACAAAGACCGTACACGCAAAACCATGTACAGGGCCATCGGGCCGATATGGGAAGCCAATCACATGTGGCTGATCATTGCTATCGTGATCCTGTTCGTGGGTTTTCCGGCTATCTATACTACCATGTCTGTGTACCTGCACATTCCACTTACCATCATGCTGCTGGGTATTATTGCAAGGGGTACGGCTTTCGCATTCCGGCATTACGACGCTGTTGTAGATGATATGCAGGTGATTTATAACAGGATCTTCATGTATGCGAGCTGTATTACCCCGCTGTTTCTCGGTATTATTGCCGGCAGCGCGGTTTCTGGAAGCATAGATGTGGAAGCTACCAACTTTGCAGATGCGTATATCTTTAGCTGGCTACATTGGTTTTCCGTTGCCGTAGGCCTCTTTACCGTAAGTATCTGCGGGTTTCTGGCGGCGGTCTATCTTATTGGAGAAACGGATAACGAAACAGACAGGAAGCGCTTTATCGCAAAGACCAAAAGCACGAATATTGCTGCCGTGTTATCCGGTGCCCTCGTTTTTATTGCAGCAAAAGTGCAGGGAATACCGCTCACAAGCTGGATCTTCGGTAACTGGGTGGGCACAGTGGCTATCGCGGGAGCTACCTTGTCGCTTATCCTGCTATGGTACCTGCTTTACCGGGGTAAAACAAGGGTATTGCGATTGCTCGCCGGCTTTCAGGTTACCATGATTCTTCTAACCACTACGTTCCGGCATTACCCGAAGATCGTTTTGCTGAAGGGGAACCGCTATCTATCTCTTGTAGAAGACAAGGGCCACGATGCAACGATTTCTTCCCTGGGCTGGGCACTTCTGCTCGGAAGTTTATTTATTTTACCAGCTTTATTTTACCTGATTTATAGCTTTCAGAAGAAGAAATCCAATGTTGAAGCGGCTCATAACTGAAGAGGTATATTTTTGGAACTACATATTGCATTATAGTAATGGAAATATCAGCAGCGGCGCGCAGGTTAATCTAACAAACGGCGTCTTAAACAGTACTTGATGCATTATGTGCATAGCAAGTTTCTATAAGCAGTTAGTTTTGGTTAACCCTGTTATTCCTAACAGGGTTTTTTGTTTCACCCCTTGAAGATAAAATACACTGCCAGCACCAGGAAGCCGAAGCCAATGAGATGATTGGCGGAGAAATGTAGCCGGCTGGCCTTCGCCTTTCTGAAAGAACTTTAAATGCCCGTACCAGGCTACTGTCATGAAAGCATTCGACAGGAAGAGGAGCGCTATTGTTGATATGTATTTAGACATGCCGCTATTGTTAAAGCTTTTGATATAAGCTGCCCCCTTTCTCAAAAAAGCGATCGATCTTCTTTTCGATACCAGGATCAGTAACAACCGCAGGTGCATGATGCGGCTTTATCCTGGCGTCTATGATCAACGGGCCATTGCAGCCCCAGTGTTTATACCTGGTGAAGCTGGCAATTCCATAAATATCATGCGAAGGGTTGCTGCGCGTGAAAGCTACCCATAGAAAATTATTGAGCGTGGCGGCAGCAAATGCCGCATCATCGCACCAGATCATCAGGGGTATTTCCCGGAGCGCTTCGAGATGGTCTGTCAATTGGTGGTTGAGCTGTTCGGCTTCTTCCGCAGCGGCGTCCGCCGTAGTATAGGTATTTGTTGTAAAAGCTACTACGCCGGGCATTATCAGCTTTACATCCTGAACTCCCTGCAAGTGCTGTAATGCGGAGGGTATTTCCGTGGCCAGCTTTCTGGTCACTTCTCCATAAGCGGCGAATATAACCTTACTACCGGCGTTAAGACCTGTTCCCGAGTAATCGAGGGTATCTATAGTGGTGTTTGTATGAAAGTGAATGTCGCGGTCTAAATGAATCCTTTGCAGGATAAACTCGAGATAATGCTGAATATTATGGGTCGTGAGCTGGTTGGTATCGTCGGCGGTTATGAACAGGAACTTGGCGAGGCTTAGTTGCCCGGTACCCAGTATATGACTGGCGATGGTAAGTATTTCCGCAGGCTGCTTTGCGGGCATGTACGGCGTGTATCGCTCATTGCCCACAGCCAGCAGCAGGGGATGCACGCCTGCAGCATCTACCGCATGCACTTCTTTCAGCCCGGGAATTTCCTGCGGAATCGCATCTCCCGTTATTTCATGTATCAACTGTCCGAAGCTGGTATCTTCCTGCGGAGGGCGGCCTACTACGGTGAAAGACCAGATAGCATTCTTTCTTGCATATACCTTATGCACTTTCATTAAGGGGAAGGGATGCCTCAGGCTATAATAGCCCAGGTGATCTCCGAACGGTCCTTCGGGTTTGTTATCTCCCGGAAACACCTCGCCGGTGATCACGAAATCGGCATCGGTACTAATGCAATACCCATCTTCATAAGCATAGCGGAAGCGCCTGCCGCCCAGTACCCCGGCGAATGTCATTTCGCTCATTCCCTCCGGAAGCGGCATCACGGCAGACACGGCGTGAGAGGGAGGGCCTCCTACGAAGATGCTTACCTTCAGCGGTTGTCCTTTCCTGTTGGCCTTCGTTTGATGCACTCCTATGCCTCGGTGCAGCTGGTAGTGAAGGCCTATTTCCGTATTCAGTTCGTAATCATTACCGGAAAGCTGTATGCGGTACATGCCCAGGTTGGCCTTCATGATACCCGGTTGATCGATATCTTCCGTATACACCTGCGGAAGCGTCACAAAAGCTCCTCCATCCATCGGCCAGTGCTGGATCTGTGGAATATCTTCTATCTTGATCTGCTGATAAAGGGCGGGCTTGCTGCCGGGGTTTCTCAAGGGTAGTGCCTTAAGGGCGGCGAAGGCGGCACCGGCGTTCCTGAACGGGCTTTTAATGGCTTTTACAGGGTCGCCCTTTAGTGAGATCAGCTGCTGTACCTGTGCGAGCGTATCTCTGAAGATGAAGCGGCTACGTGCCAGGGTACCGAAAATATTGGAAGCCGCACGAAAGCGGCTTCCTTTGATGTTTTCAAACAAGAGTGCGGGTCCCTGCTCCTTGTACACCCTCAAATGGATCGCTGCCATTTCGAGGTAAGGGTCTACTTCTTCTTTTATTCTTACCAGCTGCCCGTTTTCTTCGAGGTCAGCCAGGCATTCTTCCATCGACTTATACGCCATGTGCTCATTTTTCTGCTGCAAAGATAGCCAGAAAACGAAGGCGGTTTTTACATTCCGTTTACTTTTTGCGGGCTCTTACCTTTCCCCTCATTTCTTTTCTGTTGTCTTTTTTCTGTTCCTGAAACTGCGCATATTGTGCTTCGGTAAGTACAGTTTTCAGCGCATCATCCCTGTCTTTGTTCAATGCTTTAAGTTTGCTCACCTTCGATGCTCTGTCGCCGGACTCTTTTCTTACATCCGCGGCCTTCGTCATAAAATGGAGGTTGGCGGTATAGGCTTTCTGGTACTGCTCCTCGTTAAGTACAAGGCTTGTCTTCATGGAGTCGGTCACTAACTTTGCTCTTTCTTCTGCCGTTTTGTGCTGCGCCATGGAGGCGGTTGCTATCAGGAGGAAAAATGCCACCAGGCCATTCCTCCAATACTTAATTGATGGGCTTTTTTTCATGATCATTTTATTTTTATCGACTATCTAAATGGGATACGCGGTCTATGATCTTTTTTTTCTCACGGTAGTGGTGGTTCTGCTGGCGTTTCTTCCATTAGCGCCCTGTACCGTCGTTGTTCTGCGGGTAGCCTGGTATCTTCTGCCACTGGGTGCCGTTACGGTTCTTGTCTGCGTTCTCCTGGTAGTGCGGTAGTTATTCACTGCCACCTGGTTGCGGGTGCGCACGGTCACCGATGTTACGCGTACGGGCCTGTAAATGGGCCTGGCCCTTACTACCCGGCGCGTATGCACTACGGCGTAGTGATGGTGATAGCGGTAACGTACCGGGCGGAAAGCTGCCCAGCCCAAAGGCCTCCACGGGCGAAACCATACCGGCCTGCGTGCCCATCCCCAGGGGCTCACCCACACGGTATATGCAGGGGCATACACAAACCGTACGCAAGGCCAGCCCCATACATTTACAATGATCCCCGCCTGGCTGCTGAATGTATTGTATTCTCCGGTATTATCGTACGGTCCCCTTTGAGGCGAAGCATTTAAACTGGTTTCAGAGGCAGCTGCTTCGTCAGTGGGTTCTACGATGGTTTCTTCCCCGTAAAGGTCTTCGTCGCCGGTAATTTGCAGTATTGCTTTCTCGGGTCCGTTCTTTTCAAGTTCTATTACGGCCACATCCTGGCTTTCCTTTTCTGACACGGAAACCTGAAGAATGAAGACCTGAACATCGCCCTGTTTTTTGTTGACGACCCTGATGTAGTCGGTATTGCCGTCTTCATCGAGGTCGAGGTTATTTACGCTGTTTTCTTCCTTATTGAGCAGTTGCTCGAATGCTTCTGGCGAACTGGCTTTCTTAAACATTTCAAGGGCACCTTCGAGGCTGAAATTGTCTCCCGGCAGCGCTGTTGAATCGGCCTGTACAGGCTGCGCCCGAAGGGCTGTAGTGGCGAGGCCCATGCAAACTATAAGGCCAACCAGGTAATAATTTGTCTTCATGTGGAGGTATTTTCATATAAGACTGCCAAAGGGATAATAGGTTTAAAATGGTCGGCGGTAAATTATGATTACGGGGTATTTATAGCCGGGTGGGTGGGTTGACAACATACCGTGTGCCTCCATTTGGAATCTCCTCTCATGGCTATCTCCCGGAATCCAGGAGCACAACAAGGAATATCTGGTATTACTGTTAGAGGCGGACTAAAGGTGGACTACGCGGACTATACGCGGACTTCAGGTGGAGTAGGAAAAAGGGCCGTATTGAGAGCCACCAGGTCGAGGGAGGCATTGGCGGCTGTAACGCCTTTACGATATTGCGAAGGCGTAACGCCTGCAAAGGCTTTAAACCATTTGGTGAAATTGGATGGGTCGAAGGTGAGCGCTGCAGCTACGCCTGCAATGGAATAGGATGCGTCGTCGAGCAGGCGTTTTGCCGTTATCAGCAATTTCTTCTCGTAGAAATAGCAAGGATGATGCCCGGTAAGTTCCTTCACCACATTACTGAGATGCGTGGGATGAATGAATAATTGCTTCGCAAAATCCTGGAGCTCCAGCATCGTATCTGTATCACCTTTAAGAAGCTCTTCCAGGTGCTTGTCGATCAATTCCAGGTACTGCTGAAAGATCTGATCATTTCTTGTGCTAGTCATATCTAAAATTACAAAAAAACTGAAATATTCACCATTTTCCCGGAAACCTTCACCATTTTACCAGGCGGCGATACCGGAGATTTGTGGTCAAAACAAATCTGGTATGACAACAAAAAGTAAAGTAGCTCTTGTAACCGGCGCAAGTAGGGGTCTTGGTAAAAATGCCGCTCTTCGTTTGGCAGAACGCGGAACGGATGTGATTATCACCTATAACAAACAATCGACCGCAGCGGATGCAGTGGTAGAGGAAATCGTAAAAGTAGGACGCCGTGCTTTTGCCCTTCAGTTGAACGTGGAAGATGCCGGCTCTTTCGGAGGTTTCGCAGAACGACTTTCGGAAGGCCTGGCTAAATGGGAGCTGGTGCAGATCGATTACCTGGTAAACAATGCGGGCATCGATGCGGTTTCCATGATACCCGATACTACGGAAGCGGCGTTCGACAGTTTGTTCAATGTTCATTTCAAAGGGGTCTATTTTCTTACCCAGCGCCTGTTGCCCCTGCTGGCGCAGAACGGCGGCATCGTGAATCTCTCTACCGGACTCACCCGTTTCAGCACCCCGGGTTATGCGGCCTATGCATCGATGAAGGGTGCCGTGGAAGTGCTTACGCGCTACCTGGCTAAAGAACTTGGAAGCAGGGGAATCAATGTAAACACCGTTGCGCCTGGTATCGTAGAAACAGACTTCACGAAAGAAGCATTCGATGCACATCCGGGTCTTAACAGCTTCATGTCGGGCATCACCGCATTGGGAAGAGTAGGGCAGCCGCAGGATATCGGTGGGGTGATAGCTTTCCTGTGCTCCGACGATGCGCGCTGGATCAACGCGCAACGCATCGAAGTATCGGGCGGCATGTTCCTGTAAGCGTTATTGGAGTGCCTGTTCCAGATCTTCTATCAGATCATCGATATGCTCCAGGCCCACCGAGATTCGTACGAGGTGGGCGGGAGTTTTCGTGTCCGGTCCTTCCACGGAAGCGCGGTGTTCTATCAGGCTTTCTACGCCGCCCAGGCTGGTGGCCTGGATAAATAGTTTTGTTTTATTTACAACGCTTCGCGCAGTGGCTTCACCGTCTTTTAACAGAAAAGCGAACATGCCACCGAAGTCTTTCATCTGTTTCCGGGCAAGGGCGTGTTGCGGGTGTGATGAAAGGCCAGGATAAAGAACGGCTTCCACTTTCGGGTGATGGGAAAGATAATGCGTGAGTTGGCCTGCATTGTAGCAATGCCCTTTAATACGGTAAGAAAGTGTCTTGATACTTCTTATGGTCAGGAAGCAGTCGAAAGGAGTTGCCACCGCGCCGCCAGTCTGCTGAATGTTACGAATAGCGTTCCAGAATTCGCTGTCTTTATCAGCAGTTATCAGAGCACCGCCCAGAACATCGCTATGGCCGCCAATATACTTGGTGATGGAATGCAATACCATGTCGGCTCCCAGGTTCAGCGGATTTTGTAATACGGGCGATGCGAACGTATTATCGCATACAAGGAGCGCTCCATGGTGTTTAGCAATGGCTGCAATGGCTGCAATATCCGTAAGCTTTAGTAATGGGTTAGACGGTGTTTCGATCCATATCAACCGGGTATTGTCTTTTATATGCGCTTCGATGTTTCCGAGATCCGTCTGGTCGATGAAATCTACCTGCAACGAAGACGCGAAGATGGTTTCCAGTTGTTTCTTCAAACCCCAATACATATCATCCGGTGCTATGATATGGCTACCTGGCGGAAGGGCCTGGAAAACGGACATGCCCGCCGTATTCCCCGAGGAAAAAGCACAGGCGTCTTGTCCGTATTCAAGGGCGGTAAGAACGCTTTCCAGTGCTGCCCTATTAGGGCTATTGGCACGGCTGTAGCTGAAGCCCCCCGGGTATCCTCCGTCTTCACCCCGAAGAAAAGTGGTAGATAAACTGATAGGCGTTATTACATCTCCCGTAGAAGCGGTATTTATATTCGATGCATGAATGGCCAACGTTTCGGCTCTCATAACAAATTGTTTTGTGTGGAAATTATAAACGAATATACCCATGAATCCTCTTTAATGCTGAATATTTAGTAAGTTTAACCAACTAACCCGGTTATTCATGAACGTATCGTCCAAACTTGAACGCTCGCTCGGCCTGCGCTATGTAATTGTTGTTGTAATAGGCAATATCATTGGCTCTGGGGTTTATAAAAAAGTGGCCCCGATGGCTGCCGAACTACACTCTTCTGCCTGGGTGCTCGTGGCCTGGATTCTTGGCGGCATCATCACATTATTCGGCGCACTCAGTAATGCAGAAGTTGCAGGCCTGCTGGCCGACACGGGTGGCGAATATGGCTATTATAAAAAGATCTATAACAGGTTCTTTGCGTTTATCTTTGGCTGGTCATTATTCACGGTTATACAAACGGCGTCCATTTCTTCGCTGGCTTATGTGTTTTCACAGTCGCTCGTTAATATTCTTCATGTTCCTCCTGTTCTTGCATCATTAAGCCATTTTACCATCGGGGGTGTGTTTTATCCGTTCGCCGACTTTTCCGTAAAGCTGATAGCCATCACGCTGATCGTGCTGGTTACCTGGGTTAATACAAAAGCCATCAGAAAAGGCGCGGGCATCAGCAATATCATACTTCTCATGGTGTTCCTTGGCATCTTCGTGATCATCGCTTTCGGCCTGAGCAGCAATACGGCATCTGTGCAGCAAAGTGTCGATTTTGTTACTACCGATGCAATACCCGTAACGGCCAGCGCTCTTATGACAGCCATGCTTTCTGCCTTCTGGGCCTACCAGGGCTGGGCGGCCATAGGATACCTGGGTGGCGAGATAAAGAACCCGACTGTCACCATTCCCCGCGGCATTATTATAGGCGTGTTTATAGTGATCGGTATTTACCTGGCGGTGAATGTAACCTATCTGTCTCTCCTGAGCATTCCTGCGCTGGAGCAGATCAGTGCCTCCGGCAACCAGATAGCAGCCGTGGAAGCAGTAAAGGCATTCTGGGGCAGTAACGGATCGCTGTTCATTTCACTGCTTATATTACTCACTACGCTGGGCTGCACGCATGCTACTATCATGGCCAGCTCGCGCCCTTACTATGCAATGGCGAAGGAAGGCTTCTTTTTTCGCAGCGCCGCAGCGCTTAACAAAGCACATGTGCCCCGCAATTCATTACTGTTCCAGGGAGTGTGGGCCTGCGTGCTCGTGCTCTCCGGCACGTTCGACCAGCTTACGGATATGATCATCTTCGCGGTATTTATCTATTATGGGGCCACCACCCTGGGGGTATTCATCCTTCGCAGGAAAATGCCGGATGCACCAAGACCCTACAAAGTGTGGGGCTACCCGGTAGTGCCTGCAATAGTGATCCTGTTTTGCGCCGCACTGTTCATCAACACCATCTTTACTCGGCCACGCGAAGCGGGTATCGGACTGGTTCTAATGCTTACCGGAGTTCCCATGTACTGGTGGTTCCGGAAGCGCAGGAACGCAAGCGGTATTGAAAACGAGCCATAGCGGATATGGCATTGTGAAAAAGAGTGGGAGGGGCTCATCTATCAATCATGCCAGCACCCGGAGTAATTCTTCCGTTGCAAACTCCAGTGCTTCTACGGGAGATGCGAATAGTTTGGGACGGTCGTCTTCCTCCATGAATATTTTACCTCCCGCAAGCCCTGGCTCCTGTAGGGTATAATACGCAATAAAGTATTCTTTATGAGCTTCGCCCTGTTCTTCGCCTTCAAGAATATGCGGCTCCACCATTACCCAGGCATCTTTCCCATTTATAGATAGTTTTTCAGTCATTTCAAGACTTTACGATTTATATTGAAAAAGGTATGCCATCATACTAAGCTATCATCCAAGATGTTTTTAAAGAAATACAAGGGTGCTGCCGATAAAAGTTTACTTTCATCTATATGAAGAGAGCGGGCTTGTTTATACAGTCAGTCATTTACATCTTTGCGGGGATCAACCATTTCTGGCATCCGGCCTTTTACAAGCCTATTATGCCGTCATGGATTCCCTGGCATTACCCGTTGATCTATACAAGTGGCGCAGCTGAAATTCTATGCGGTTTGTTTCTATTGCCTGCGGCAACCAGGAGGCATAGTGCCTGGGCACTGGTTTTGCTGCTGATTGCTATTTACCCGGCTAATATCCAGATGGCGATCACTTATGCGCAGGAGAAGAATCCGTCTTTATGGATAGCGTTATTGCGGCTTCCCATGCAGTTCCTACTGATAGGGTGGGCCTGGATGCATACTAAAAAAGAACCGGCATAAATTGCTTACTTCCGTAGTATTTCATAAATAGCTATCGGAGGATCGAAGGTCTGATCATATTCAGGCTGCTTTTGTATTTTGTACACCACGTCCATTCCTTTGATTACTTTTCCAAAGGCTGCATATCCCATTCCATCTGCGTTGTTATTGCCGCCGTAATCCAGCCCCGGCTGATCGCTGATTACTATGAAGAATTCGGATCTTGCCGTGCCCGTATCCTGCCGGGCCATCGAGAAGGTGCCGGAAGTATGACTTAAACCTGTTTGTCGTGTGCTTTCATGCGGAATAGACGGTAGCAATTTAGAAGATCTATAGTGAGTTTTCCACATACCGCCCTGAATCAGTTCTGCTTTAGGTGCGTTGCTTGGCTGATTCCCGCTATTCAGTACCCTGTAAAAGGAGGTATTGGTATAACGGCCTTCATTCACATTCGATAAAAAGGCGGCAACGGTATGAGGTGCTTTCAATGGGTAAAGTTCTATTACTATATCGCCGGATCTTGTCCGGATCTCCACTTGCGGATGAACTGATTTATTGCCTCCGCATGCCGACCACAAAAAACAAAAAAACAGTACTATGTATTTCATAAATAAAAAATAGGAGCGTAAAGATACAGGCGATATATCTGTACTCCACTTCGGTCGGTATTATCTGGAGCGTCCTTTCACTATTTCTTAACAAAAGCACTTTAAACTTTGGAGGCCTTCCTATAGTCAAAGTGTTTAAAGACAGTAGTATTACTATCTTTTTTACCAGGGTTGGTTCTATAGATAAAGGCTGCCGCAATTATCTTGCTGGCGGCCTTTTTAATGATGCTATCTATAGAAGATGAGCTACAAGGGTATTTAATGTGCCAGTTCCGTATTTTCCGAAGTGATAAAAGGTCGCGCATCAAGTATTCAATACGTTGTTCTACGGGTAAATCTTTAGAAAATAAAATCAGGCTTTTTTATATCATGATAAAGGGATAAGTTATGTACTTTTACATAAATTACACCTGTATGAACCTCTTTGTAGCCGGCCTTCCCTCTGACCTCGACGATGCTGAATTAATGGAATTCTTTGAGAAGTTTGGAACTGTAAATTCTGCTAAGGTTGCTTATGATAAAGAAACGGGTAAAAGCCGTTGTTTTGCTTTTGTAGATATGCCGAACGATGAGGAAGGAAGGGACGCGATAGAGGGCCTGAATGATTTATATCTTGGCAGGAAGGCGCTTGTTGTAAAGCAGGCAGATGACAGGTCCAGCAACTCCGGTGGCAATTCTGGTGGCGGTGGTGGATACCGCGGAGGCGGCGGTGGTGGATTCAACAGGAATAATAACAACAATAATAACAGAGGACGTAACAGGTATTGATGCCCGTACCTGGTAATTCTGATACGTTGAAGATTTGCCCGCTTATCGATTTTGATCCAAGACTGGACAAGTTCTATCCATTCGATTTTTCCAGAAATAACGCAGCACTGTCTGAAGACCTGATTGCAGATACACGCCTTTTCTCCCGATACATTGAAAAAGAACTGGAGCGAAATGGCTGCAAGTACGGCATTGGCGGGTACAATGAGCACCGCACGATCTATGCGCGCAGCACCCATTTTGATGATGGACAGGAGCCCAGGCGCCTGCATCTGGGCACCGATATCTGGGGGCCGGAAGGCAGCCCGGTATATGCCCCTCTCGACGGCTCGGTACATAGCTTTCACTTCAACAACAACTTTGGCGATTATGGAGCTACGCTCATCGTAGCTCATAGATATGGAGGGGAGCATTTTTTTGCGTTGTACGGACACCTGGATCTGGCCAGTATTCAGCACATAAAAGAAGGCGACCTGGTAACGGCGGGTAAGCAAATAGCCTGCTTCGGCAGTGTGGAAGAAAACGGGCACTGGCCCCCGCATCTTCATTTTCAGATTATAAAGAATATGGAGGGAATGAAAGGGGACTACCCGGGGGTGTGCCGATTTTCCGAAAGATCCCGGTATCTGCAGAATTGCCCGGATCCTGATTTCATCCTCCAGATGAACCAGTACATTCTCAAGCCATCCTGATACTATTTATCGAGTATTTTAATAGAGGCGTTCACCTGTTGAAGGCTTGCTATAAAGTCGGGCCTGTTGGCCGGTGAAAGCAGCACGCGGTTTCCGTTTTCATAACGAAGTTCCAGCCTATCCAGTGAAAGCGCCGGCGAGCTGATAGGATTGCGCGTCGGGCGGATCGTTTCTATATTCATGATAGGAATCGTGATCTTGTAAAAGAAGCCACAGGTTACGATCAGCAGATTATTATCTGTTAACTGATAGTATGTTTTGAGAAATACGGAGGCTATAAAGCTAACGGCTATCGCTACGAATATGAATCCTATCCATATCTGCTGTATGAACATAAGTGCAGCAGTTCCGCCAACAAGTACCAGCAAGGGCACCAGGGTAGCAGCACCTGTTTTAGAGTTGTATTTTTTTGTCACTATCATACAGAAACGAAAGTTAGTAATTACGTCGAAAGAAAGCAGGATACCGATACCTTGTTTTCCCACATCTTTTCCTCATTCACTATAATCTCTTCTATCCTGATCTTTTTATACCCGGCGCTGCCAAAGAAATATACCAGGAAATTAAGGACAGAGGAATTACTATCGATGTACTGATTAATCATGCGGGCCTTTAATATGCATATCCTCTTACCCTGTCATTGCTGCTCGGTAGCGATGGCTTCTACCATTATTGGGTTCCATTCCCAGTAAGAGCCGCTTCGGCTTCTTATAAGTTTTAAAAATAAAGCTTAAAAAAAACACACTGAATATAAAACCTTATTATATTTGCCTACAAAATAGATAGACTATGTACAGTCACTAATGTACCGTTACTGAAACGTAGTTTATCATTACCGTTACTAACCACCAGTAACGAGTAGCTGGAATTATTAATCATAGTAAAAATTACTAGCATGAAACTGTCTAAAAGCTGCGGATCCAACCGCATAGAGGTGGTGTACACTTTATTTTCATCCTGTTATTGTTGTTGATCTCGTTACAATGTTCCTGCTCTACCTCACTGCTATTGTTTCAGATAGCGGTATAGAGGCTTTATCCTTATAATAATTTACCTGGGCGGCATCTGCATTCATCACATGAATAGTCGGTGGTTGATTATTCGTTGCGTGCAGGCTGCCGCCCAGGCCTTCATATAATCTAAACACCGCTTAAGTCGTCATTTTTATGATTAGGAAAAGAACCCCGCTGCTGTTATTTTCTACGATAGTAGTACTATCAATTACCCTCTTTACCAGTTTACCCCTGCAAGCGCAGGAAATCAATGCCAAGCTAAGAGGAAGTGTTACCGACACAGTAAGTAACGCACCTCTTTCAGGAGCCACCGTGCATATAAACGGAACAACTCACCGCGTCGAAACCAATAATAAAGGACAATTTGCCTTTGTAACAGGCCAGTTGTTGCCGATCGAGCTTACGATCACTTATATAGGATACGAGACAAAGAGTATTACCGTAACTACTGCGGATCCCCTGGTGATTTCGCTTAAAGAAGCTGCTGCGCAACTCAATGATGTAGTGGTGGTAGGTTATGCCACGCAAGACCGGAGAAACCTTACGGGCTCAGTATCTAAAATAGATCCTTCTACTACTAAAACCATTCCTGAAGCCAGCTTCGATGCCCAGCTTCAGGGTAAGGCTGCGGGTGTGCAGATCGCCTCCAATACAGGCGTTCCGGGATCGGACGTGTTCATCAGGGTGCGGGGTGCTACATCCATCAATGCAAGCAATAATCCACTGTATGTTATAGATGGTGTATTCGTTAATAACGGCAGTCTCCAAAATATCGCGCAGGATAGAGGTACTTCGCCTCTTTCGGATATCAATCCCAACGATATTCAAAGCATAGAAATTCTTAAGGACGCCGTGGCTATAGCTATTTATGGAAGCCGCGGCGCTAATGGAGTTATCATCATTACTACAAAACGGGGCAGCTACGGGCAGAAAGCCAAGGTGGAATTGAGTGCATCCGAAGGTTTTGCAAAGGCCCCGGAAGACCGCGTATGGGAAACGACTACCGGCCCGGAACATGCGATACTGGTAAACGAATTCCGCAGAAATATGGCAAACC
>JACMJX010000174.1 GCA_014380425.1 Chitinophagaceae bacterium
CCTTCTTCTGCTTTTCCGCGGGAAGTTTACCAGCCAGGATCGATATGAAGACGATATTGTCAATTCCCAATACAATCTCGAGAAGGGTAAGAGTCAAAAGGCTGATGATCGAATCAGCTGTGAGAAGATGTTCCATATTGTAAAAATATAATAGAATTGGCAGAATTAGAGAGTCAGCAAAAGATAAGCCATGATAGTAGTAGCCGAACTGGTTGAATGAGCGCTATATGGTGTCGAGAAGTTTTCTGACAATTCCCGGGCCTTCATAAACAAATCCAGTCCACACCTGAACAAGGCAGCCACCCGCGCTTATTTTCTCCTCTGCATCTGCCGCGGTAAAAATTCCGCCACTAGCAATAATGGGAATCCTGCCACCCGACCGTTGGTAAATGTGTGACACTACTTCAGTAGCACGCTGTTTTACAGGAAGACCACATAACCCCCCCGATCCAATTTTTGTAAGTTCTAAAGGGGACGTAACAAGGCCGGAACGGCTGATAGTTGTATTAGAGGCAACGAGGCCATCAAGCTTTATGTTCAGGGCAAGATCGATAACGTCATTGATTTGCTCTTGCGTAAGGTCCGGAGCGATCTTGAGCAACAGAGGTTTTGGGGATGGTTGCTGGTTATTAATGGTTTGCAGGTGCGACAAGATTTTATGCAGTGCATCTTTCTCCTGAAGTTCCCTCAAGCCAGGAGTATTGGGCGAACTTACGTTCACTACAAAATAGTCGACCCAGGCAAAAAGTTCCCGGAAGCAGGTTTCATAATCTTTCCATGCATCTTCATTTAATGTAGCCTTATTTTTACCGATATTACCTCCAATAATAAGCTTATGCTTGGTTTTTTGGGCATTCGTTCGAAGCTGCCATTCCTTCAACCTTTTCACCACGGCTTTAACTCCTTCATTATTAAAACCCATTCTATTGATCAAGGCCTTATCCTTTGGCAGCCGGAATAAACGCGGCTTTTCGTTACCTTCCTGCGGCAGAGGAGTTACTGTGCCTATTTCGACAAATCCAAAACCGAGCGCTTCCAGTTCGTTAAGATAGCGAGCGTTTTTATCAAATCCGGCAGCGAGACCTACATGGTTTTTGAAGCGCAGTCCAAACATCTCCCTTACTGCATGCTGCCGGGGTTTAAATGCCGAGGTAATAATTTTCTTGAAAAATGGCACAGAACACAGTAATTTTAGTGCATTCATCGAGAAATAATGAACAGTTTCAGCGGAGAACAAAAACAGAATTTGCCGGGCGATCTTGTACATACGCTGCGAAGATAAAAGAATCTTAACTTTGGCTAGAAGCTAATACCTTAAATATGCAGGAAGCCTACATTATAGCGGGATACAGAACAGCGGTTGGAAAGGCGAAAAAAGGAGGATTAAGGTTTTACAGACCTGATGATTTAGCAGTAGATGTCATTAAGGGTTTGCTGGCATCTGTTCCTGAACTTGACCCTTTGAGGGTGGACGACCTAATAGTGGGAAATGCCGTGCCCGAAGCCGAGCAGGGTCTGCAGATTGGCAGAATGATCTCCGTAAGGGCATTAGGTATCGATGTTCCCGGAATGACGGTAAACAGATATTGCGCGAGCGGGCTTGAAACAATAGCATTGGCAACGGCCAAAATCAGAAGTGGCCAGGCTGATTGTATTGTTGCCGGCGGTACGGAAAGTATGAGCATGGTACCAACAGCAGGCTGGAAGCCAGTGCCAGCCTATAGTGTAGCCGCGGAAACGCCCGATTACTACCTGGGAATGGGACTAACTGCCGAAGCTGTTGCCAAAGAATATAAGATAAGCCGCGAACAGCAGGATGAATTTTCGTATAAGTCTCATTTAAAAGCAATTCATGCTATTCAAAATGGGTACTTTAAGCCGGGAATACTTCCTGTAAAAGTGGAAGAAGTGTATGTAGATGATAATGGCAAAAGACAAAAGCGAGCGTTTACTGTTGAAACAGATGAAGGGCCCAGGGCCGATACGAGCATGGAGGCACTTGGCAAACTGAAACCTGCTTTTGCAGCGGGCGGTGTGGTTACGGCAGGTAACTCCTCGCAAACAAGTGATGGTGCTGCGTTTGTGATAGTAATGTGCGAAAAAATGGTAAATGAGCTGGGATTAAAGCCAATAGCGAGGTTGGTAAACTGCGTAAGTGCAGGTGTTCATCCTAGAATTATGGGCATAGGGCCGGTAGCTGCCATTCCTAAAGTGCTGAAGCGGGCAGGGATGAATCTGTCGCAAATAGATCTTACCGAGCTAAATGAAGCCTTTGCTTCGCAATCAGTAGCTGTGATTCGGGAGGCTGGCCTGGATCCTGAAACCGTTAACATTAACGGGGGTGCGATAGCGCTAGGACATCCCCTAGGATGCACCGGCGCTAAACTAACTGTGCAAATCATCCACGACCTGAAACGATTGAATAAGAAATATGGCATAGTAACTGCCTGCGTAGGGGGTGGCCAGGGAATCGCAGGAATTATAGAAAATATAGCTTAAAATGGCAAAAATCTAAATCCTGCTTAAACCAGCTCCAATATGATAAAAATCTACATTACCGAGGATCATGAAATGTACCTGGAGGGCCTTGCGCTCCTCCTCAGAAAGCAGCCTGAGATAGAAATAGCGGGTACTTCACTGAATGCTTCAGGTCTTTTGGCAGCTTTGCCATCACTGAAGATTGATGTCCTTCTGCTGGATGTTCATCTTCCGGATATGGAAGAAGAGGCGCTCATAAAACAGATAAGGGAACTTCGGCCTGATCTGTTGGTAATTTATCTTACCCTGATGCGTGGTACGCGCTACATTCATAAGTTACTTAAATATAATATTCAGGGGTATGTTCTTAAAAATGCTCCTGTAGAAGAATTGTACACAGCCATTAGAACCGTATGCAACGGTGGTACCTATTTCAGCGATGAAATAAACATCATGGCGAAAGATGATTTCAGAGATACAATTACACTAGAAGATCATAAGGTGGAAGCCATTCTTTCAAAACGCGAAATTGAAGTGTTGCAATTAGTTTGCATGGAATTCAGTAATACCCAAATTGCGGAAAAACTCTTTCTTAGCATCAGTACTATTGAAACACATCGAAAAAATCTGATCTCCAAGCTTGGTGTTAATAATACGGTAGGACTGGTAAAGTTTGCGCTCAAAAATAAACTTATCAAGTAAATAATCTACTTTAATGAACAACCGGTGAAATACTTCACTCTATTGCTTTTGATGTGTGCTTCTTCCGCTATTTACGCTCAGCAACCAGATACTGTTTATCTAAAGTCGCTTTATGACCGATGCATTGATTTTGATGAGGCCCAACTTGATTCGCTTTATTACTATGCAGACTATATCAAGTCATCTTCCAATCAATCTGGCTTTAATAAAGGAGACGTGCTTTCTTTACGTCTGAAAGGTATTTATTACGATCTGAAAGGGGAATATGAGCGAGCAATAGATTATTATTTACAATCTCTCACAGCGGCGCAGAAGATACGGGGCACCGGATATGAAATTGCCGCCCTTACTGACCTTGCCATTCTTTATTCCCATATAAAACAACCCGAGAAAGCAAAGCAGATGTATTTGCAGTCGGCCGCCTTATCGGCAAGGCGAGGTTATATTACTTCCCTAATAACAGCTTATGCCAATTTAGGCGCTATTTATAATCAACTGCAGGAGACAGACAGTGCCTTGTTCTTTTTGCAGGAAGGCTTAAGAGTTGGTAAACCGGTTGAGAAAGAAGTAGATCTATCCGTGATCTACAATAACATGGGTAATGTGTATTTTTTGAAAAAGCAGTTTGGCCTGGCCATGGATTATTTTAGAATGGATAAGCGAAGCCATGGATCTAACCCACCGTTAGCGTCTCTCTGGATCGACTATCTGAACATAGCCGATGTATATATCGAGATGAAAAACTATGACTCCGCGCATTACTATGCCGATAGTGCACTTCTAATTGCCCGACGGCTGAAATCGAAAAGCAAGGAAAGCGACAGTTACGCACTGATGGCTAAGCTATATGCGCGTAAAGGGGAATATAAAGCGGCTTATGAATACCAGAAAAGCTGGTATAAACTGGACACTTCTCTTGTGAATGATGCAACAAATGCTACGGTTGCGGGATTACAGGAGCGCTATAATTCACAGAAAAGACAGAGAGACAATGATGTATTAAAGCTGGAATTAGAACGGCAGCGGCTATATAAGACAACATCTACTTATCTTCTTGCCGGGGCTGTAATTATTGCCATCCTGATCACCTTTTCCCTTATTCAAAAAAGGAGAGCGAACAGAAAACTTAATGAGGTAAATCAGCTTATTCGTAAACAGAATGAAAAACTGCTGGAACTTAACCAGGAAAAGAACTCTTTAATAAGCATTGTGTCTCATGATCTTTGTCTTCCTTTTGCCACCATCAAAATGTGGAGTCAAGTAATAAAGGAAGAAGCCAATACGCTCAGCCTGGATCAAAATAAAGCGCTTCATCGCATTGTAGAAAGTACCAAACGTGGCGAGGAACTAATAAATAATATACTGGATGTAGAGAAGGCAGAAGTAAACCAAAAGCCCCTTTGCATTGAGGATTTTGATATTGCCCTGCTACTTGATACCATAGTCGATGATTTCCGGCCAGCGGCAGATAGAAAAGGTATACACCTTGATTATGAATCACCCGTTGCACCATTGAAGATCGTCAGCGATAAACAGCGCATCAACAGGATCTGCGAAAACCTGATCTCTAATGCGATAAAGTTCACGCCGAATAACAGGAGGGTGACGGTAAGTTTACGGGAAGAAAAGGAATGTGTGTATTTGGGAGTACATGACGAGGGTGTGGGCATCGATAGCAATGAGCTACCTGTGCTCTTTTCAAAATACAGTAAAATTTCCTCACAACCCACTAATGGAGAACGCTCTAACGGTCTTGGCCTTTCCATAGTGAAACGCATTGTACAGGAATTGAATGGCTCCATCACCTGTGAAAGCGAGAAAGGAAGGGGGAGTCGCTTTAATGTGCTAATCAGAAAGTAGGGTAGGATATAATTTCTATGCCATACCATTCGATGCCACCCTTTACTGCAATGAAGTCAGTTTTCTTTCTCCGATTTGCTGTCTCCACATTGCATAATACAATCCTTTTGTTTCCAAAAGATCATAATGAGTGCCCGTTTCTTCCACTTCCCCTTTTTCAAGTACATAGATTCTATCTGCGTGCATGATAGTCGATAGCCTATGTGCAATCATGATAGTGATTTGATTTCTCTCTGCAGAAATAGCACGTATCGTGGAGGTAATTTCTTGCTCCGTTAAAGAATCCAGAGCCGATGTGGCTTCGTCAAAGATGAGTAACCTCGGCTTACGCAATAGTGCACGGGCAATAGACAGACGCTGCTTTTCTCCACCGGATAATTTAAGTCCTCCTTCACCAATCATTGTATCGAGTCCCTTTTCTGCTCGCAACAGCAGGTTCTGACAAGCTGCTTTCCTGAGCGCTTCATTGATATCCTGCTCTGTAGCATAGTTATTTACGAATGCGAGATTTTCGCGGATGGTTCCCGAAAAAAGTTGGGTATCCTGGGTAACAAAACCAATCTGATTGCGCAAATCTTCAAAATTGATAGATGTTTCATCCAGTCCATTATAAAGGATCTTGCCCACTTGTGGGCGATAGAGACCTACGAGCAACTTCATTAATGTTGTTTTTCCCGAGCCGGATGGTCCAGCGAACGCGATGGTTTCTCCTATTTTAGCAGTAAAGCTGATATTATCAATGGCTTTTTGAGAGGCCGTCTGGTGCTGAAACACCACCGACTTAAACTCCAGTTGTTCTACCGGGCCGAGATGCAACGGTTTCTCAGGCTGCTTCTCCGGCGCTTTACTCATAAGTATCTGGAAGTTATTAAGAGATGCTTCGGCCTCTCTGTAAGATATAATGATATTCCCTATTTCCTGTAATGGCCCAAAGACAAAAAAGGAAAAAATCTGCATGGTAACAAGTTGACCTGCGTCCATCTGGTCGTGAAATATCAGGTACATAAGGATGAAAAGGATCACCTGACGGAGCGTATTTACGAAAGTTCCCTGAATGAAACTTATACTTCTTATACGTTTTACTTTTGTAAGCTCGAGGCCTAGTATCTTGTAAGTGTTTTTGTTAAGCCTTTCCACTTCCTGGGTGGTGAGGCCGAGACTTTTTACCAGCTCGATATTGCGAAGTGATTCTGTTGTGGAACCTGCGAGGGAAGTTGTTTGAGAAACAATTACTTTCTGGATCGTTTTTATTTTTTTACTTAATACATTTGTAATGATAGTAAGCAAAAAGATACCAGCAACGTATACTAAAGGAACCATCCAGGTTATAAAGAATCCGGCATAAAAGCAAACGAACAGGATCCCTACAAGCACACCAAAAAGTATATTGATAAAGTAAGTCATGAATCTTTCGGTATCTGCACGAACTTTAGTAAGTACACTCAAGGTTTCCCCACTACGTTGGTCTTCGAATTCCTGAAAGGGAAGCTTCATCGCCTGTTGTAGGCCATCCGTAAACACTTTCGCTCCAAATTTCTGAATAATTACACTTAGAAAATAATCCTGAAAGTTCTTTGCTATCCTGCTTACCATTGCCACACCTATAGAGCAAACAAGCAGGAAAGCGACACCAGGAGTGTTCCAGCTCCAGGCCCAGTAGAAGCGATTTTCGCTGAAGCGGCTCCCTTGCCTTATAGACTGGATATAATCATTGGCAAGGTTTACCAATTTGCCAAGGATAATTGGATCTATCAGGGAAAAAATAGTGTTGATGGTAGCAAGAAGCATGGTTAGCGCCACAAGCCATTTATAAGGTTTAAGATATTGTAATAGAATTTTCATTTGATAAAGTTAGTCAGATATTGATTATGTAAAAGGTACACCAACCAATTTAATGAAAATAAGTAAATGATTTAGGAGCTTAAGCTGGCGGCGATATTCTCTTTGCCGGCTGACAATTACCTAGGTTACTTAATAGTGCAGCAAGATGTTTTTCGGTTTATTATTATCCTTATTTTTATACTTTACTACGATTTCTGTTCAGCATGCCCAACATAAAGATTACATGGTTAAAGAACCTCTTGTATCTATAATTACAGTTGTTTTTAATGGTGCGAAGCACTTGCGTCAGACAATTCTAAGTGTAATAGGGCAATCATATACAAATATTGAATATATCATTATTGACGGTGGGTCTACAGATGGAACATTAAATATCATTAAGGAATACGAACACAAGATTGCTTACTGGAAAAGTGAAAAGGACAATGGCATCAGTGATGGGTTTAACAAAGGTATCAGGCAGGCAAATGGTGAAATAATAGGAATAATTAATTCGGATGATTGGTATGAGCCAGATACTGTTCGCCGGATTGTTGAACAGATTGATGGTTGTGACGTATTATATGGCGATTTGCAGCTTTGGAAGGACAATGAAAAGGAGTATATTTTTGAAGGGAATCATGCATTTCTTAACCATGAGATGTGCGTAAACCATCCAACCGTATTCGTGCGACGCGAATTGTACAACAATTATGGCAATTTCAGTTCTGCCTACAAATACGCTATGGATTATGATTTCCTGCTCCGTGTTAAAGTTAAAGACGTGCGTTTCAAACGGGTAACCGGAGTACTCGCAAACATGCGATGGTCAGGAGTAAGTGATACTAACTGGCTGCAAGGTTGTATTGAAACAAGGGAAATAAAGAATAAGTACATTCCCGGCAATCGAAAGGCTCACAAAGCTTACTTCTTTAAACATGTTCTTGCCATTTATGCAGGTAAGCTTTTAAGAAAACTCGGGCTTGAAACCTTGATAAGAATGTATAGAAAACTGTCTAAAGTTAAGAAGTACCATCAGGAATAACTGTTGCCTTTTTGCCGCCATAGAAAAAAAGCAGCGGAAAAACCGTGTAAAGCACCATGCCATATTGCCTCATGAATACCGACTCAGTAAAGAGAAACGCAAAAAGTGTCAGCATTATTCCATATAACATCAAGTCTTTTCGCTGCTGTATTTTTCTTATCCATATAATATTCCAAAAGAATAAACTGAACACTCCCAGTAATCCAGATTGCAGCCACGACTGAAGGAATTGATTATGACAATTATAACTTAGAAAACCCTGATCGCCCGGTTTTTGTCCACCTGCATACATATTGAGACTCAAATATTTGGCTTTTAGGAATGGTTGCGAATTAGTTGGCCCAACACCAGTTATCAAGGAATGTTTATCCCGCAGAATTTCATATGTCAAACGCCAAAGAAGCAATCTAAAATCAGCTCCGGTAAAGGAAGTACCAGGATTATATTTCTTGTCCAAAAGTTGCGTCAGGTTCGCTTTTCTAATGTTATTAAACCGTTCTTTTACAGGATTATCTATAGAAATGATAGCAGTAAAGATTAGCACAAGAATAAATAAAATAGCGAATGCCTTCCATTTTTGCGTATTGCTAAGTATGTAACGTACAATACTAGCCAATAGAAAAACAAAAATGATGATTAGAATTAGTTTGGAAGATAGAAGTATTAGGAAGACAAAGTAGTAACCTACCAAGCAGCTTTGAAAGATTAGAGAAAAATGGGAAAGCTGTTTCCAGTTAAGCCGAAGAAGGAGATACAGCAAATTGAAGAAAACAAATACCGAAAAATAGACAGCGTGATGACCAAGTGGACTTACGAGATGGTGATAGAAAAGTATTTCTGTATTATTAGTATGCAGGTATGCGATAAAACTTACTATAAGGCAGTATGTACATGCAGAGGCTATGAGTATGTTAAAAAACCGCATAATCTTTTTTATACTGTTCTCGTCCACATGAGTAGTGGAGCATAATACAAGAGGAAGAACTATAAAACCTATCTGGGACTCCAGATACTTCCATTGGCTATGCAAGTCACCTACATAAAATACGGCTGTTGTCTGAATTAAGAAGTAGAACAGGTATGTTTGAAAAATAGGATCTTTAGCCAGTTTCTCTCTTTTTTCTACAAAATTTCCTTCCAGCATCCATAGAGCAGTTAGTAGAATAATGCAAAAGCTATTCAGATTCAGCCTTGAAAGTAAAATGGTAGCAAGGATGCAGCATATAAGGAAGCAATACAAGCTTTTGATCTTGCTATTTATTAACTTTATCATGTGCTGCTGTGGATAAATACATTTCTAAAGAAGCCACTATCCCGGGCCAAGTATAATAATGTGTAATTTTGTAGTTATTGTTTTCCAGATAAGAACGATGATCTAATTTGTGAAAGTGGGTTTTTAAAAGCGCAGTAATGTCTTCAACGCAAGAAAAATAAAAACCATCACTTTCTAAAACACTGCTGTTAAACAAATTATTGTGTGCAGCAATAAGTGCTTGAGAAGCCATCGCTTCTAGCAGGGATGGATTGGTGCCACCAACGGAATGTCCATGAAAGTAAAGGTGTGAAAAGTGCCGCAAATTATTCAGGAAAGGCATATCGTAGATCGGTCCCAAAAACCTGATTTTCTCATTTTCATAGATATTCCTAAGATACGTTCCATAGTCGTTGGAATGGTTTCCTATAAGGATAAGCTCCTTTGCATTCGTGTCTCGGTGATGCGCTTCAAGGATCATCTGTATGTTGTTCTCCGGCTCCATTCTTGCAATCAGAAGGTTATAAGCGTAGGGTTTCAGTTCATATCGTGCAAGGGAATTCACATCCGGGGAGTTAAATAATGTCGCTCCGTAGGGAATGAAAGCGGATTTACGGTTATATTTCTTAAGTAGGTAAGCCTGAATCCCCTTTGAATCTGCAATTAAATAATCACTTTTTACCGCGGCAATCTTCTCCGCCTTCTTAAGAAATTGCTGAGTACTTTTTCCATATTTACTTCTTTTCCATTCAAGCCCATCCATATTAGTCACTATTGATGCATTTTTAGGAAAAAGGAAAGACCAAATACTGCTGCTTGTATAGCCTAGTTGAAGAATTACATCGAAGTTTCGCTTACGTGAATCGAGGATGCAATTGAGATCATATATAAACTGGCCAGTCGTTCCGAGAATATTCTCTGGATCATATTTTCTTATTATGTGAACTTTTTTCCAGGTAGGTTCGCTGTAAGGATGCTTTGAGGAATTATAAACATACACCTCATGCCCACGGTCCGTTAGGGCGGGAGCTACAAACTCTGTAAACTGCTCAAATCCGCCATAGTAGTTGGGAATACCTCTTGTGCCTATAATTCCTATTCTCATATTATTAGCTCTCCAATCACTTCCCTGTATGCTTCTAAAGTTCGTTGAGCTGTGTACATCCAGGTATATTGAGTTAAAATTTTGAACCGGATTCTTTCATCAAAATATGACGAAGACGCTCTTTCTACTGCTGAAAAAATAGAGTCCGGCGATTCCGGATTGCAATAATAGGCATAATCCTCAAAATATTCCCTGGAATCTCCTTTATCCGTTATTACTATATTACAACCCAAAACGGCTGCTTCCAGCGAACTAAGTCCGGTTGTTTCAAACCAGCTGGCTAAAACATGCACTTTGGCTCGGAGATAATAGGAAACCAGCTCTTGCTGAGTAGTGTTTGGTATAAAGGAAACGTTCCCCGCAGCTTCCTGCCTGCATGCGTTATAGTACGATTGCTGATTGGCAGACGGACTGCCAATGATCTTTAACTCATACGCGGTGTTATTCAATGCCTTTATTAGATTGAGTTGATTTTTCCTTCCCTCTATACGGCCCACACAAATCACTAATCTGTCGCTCCGCAGGTTTTTATAATCTTCCCTTACAAACAGTAGCGGATCTATTGCATTTGGAATTACTTTATATCTGGCCTGGATCTTATAATGGCTTGTCAGCCGGTTGTACTCACTCTGGGAATTAGGTAGCAAAAAAGAAGATTCCTTTATGATTTTTTTCACGGAATTACCATGTCCACTCCAGAAATAGTCCCGACTAACAATCCGCTCTCCGTTGAGCAAATACCTTGCAATTACTTTTAAATACTCGATGGTGTCAGGTGGAAGCGACCTTGCTAGACAGCCGGCAAACCCCTTTCTTACTTTCTTTTCATATTCTGAATAGTCCACATAAATTGTTGATACAACATAAGGCTTCCGGGAAACTTTAACATGAAAAAGGATATCCGAGGGGCGGATAATGTTAAAAAAATGAATGAGGTCAAATGGCTTGTAGTCAATTTCTTCGTTTGCAAGACGTATGCTTACCTGCACCCCCTCTTTTACAAGGTAATCTGCTGTACGCAGAATCTGAATAGTATCACCTCCAGTGTCTTTGTAAAGCGTTGCCCTGGCAATAAATAAAATCTTCAATTTTTATATTTTATAATTCGCGATCCTGGTGTTTAACAGGCTTATCAAATTCTGTAAAAATATTTTGCTTGAATGCAATAACCCAAATAGCATATTCTGCAATATTCATAATATAGCTTCCTGTAAACTGGTAGATAAAAACAAAAAGGAAAAGTGATTGGCGATAGTAATTCGTTGCTACTCTTGTAATACGGTAAAAATAAATTTCTGCACACAATTTTATGATCACCCCTACCATACCAAAGGTGGCTAAAATATCTGCTACATTATTGGGTATACCAATGTCGTCGACAGTAAAATTATCGTAGTGGTAAAACTTCTTAAAGAAATCCAGTCCGATAAGCTTTACCTGGCCCAGGCCTGTGCCCCACCAGAAACTTTTTTCGCAAGCAATTCGTATTCCCAGAATGAATGAGTCGAACGTGCGGCCATTGAATGACAGGTCTTTTCCGGATAAAGTATTAGTTATCCGGAGAAAAAATATGTTGTTGGGAAAGAATACCCACAAAATTGCCAAACCAGAACACACAAGCACAATCCCTGGAATAAGAAAGCGTAAATTGGTTTTTCGCAGCAGCACTTCTTTTGCATTCATAACTACCAGTAATGCGAAAGCCAGGATCATTCCAAGAATAACCCCAAAAGAAAGTGATAGAATCATAGGGCTAAGCAGCAAAACGAAATACAATACAGGTTGGTCAATTTTTTTAAGAGCAATCTTAATAAGATAGTAAAACGCAATAGGTGCTAGTAAAAGTGAGTAGTAAGATGGTTCGTATGTAAGTAACTTCAGCCGCCTGAAATTAATATCCCCTAGAGACATCTGGTTGTCATTCCAAAAAACAGGGTCGAGCTGCGGATTAAATAAGGCGATTATTGCAATTGCTATGAACGCAATATTTATGAACACAATATATTTGTATATTAAGCGAATAGACTTACAGCTTTCAAGGTATTGGTAAAAAGCTACACAAAAAACATACACAGTAAACAATAAGATAAACGACTGAATATAATATCTAATTTCAACGCCATTTAAGCAGTGAATGATTACAAATGGCAGCATGCCGACAAAGAAAAGCGGAATGAATTTCATAGTCGGATACCTAATTAGCCAAAAAAGGAAAAATGGTGTTAGCAGAGTGGTAAACAATAAACCATGTGGAAGCAGGAATCCATTAAAAAAGAAATATATCACCGCAATTGGAAGGTATTTGTTGATACGGATTTGACTGCTATTCATTTCTATATTTTAAAAGCTTTGCTGGTACTCCACCGTAGATGCCGTTCGCGTTATACATTCCTCCTTTCAAAACCGCACCTGCGGCGATTATGCAGCCATCACCAACAATGGTACCGTCTAAAATAGTTGTCTTTGCTCCAATCCAGCAATTTTTTCCTATTACTATTCCCTGATGGGTAACACCCTGCAAGCGAATAGGAATTGTGGGATCAGCATAGATATGGTTTTCCGAATGAAAGCTTACAAAATTGCCGATGATAGTGTCATCACCTATCCGGATGCCACCGGCACAGCCGTAGAAACAGTCTGTACCTAACCCTACGTTATCTCCTACGGTAAGGCCTTTCCCTAAATGCCGGAGGTTTCCTGTGCATTCTATCCTGGTGGCGTATCCAACCGATACATTGTTGCCCAAACGGATACCACTGGTTGAAAGCGCATCTATCACAACCCCATTACCAATGGATAAACCAGCTCCAAATTGAAAACTACTTTTTGCTTTTAACGTGACGTACCTTCCTATAAAAGGGGCATATTGCCGCATCGGAAAATACATTTTGCCGCGAATCTTCATCAGCACACGGGTGAGCATCAAATGCAAGAGGTAGCCAGGCCGGATCTGGGGATCCACTCTATATGCTTCTCCTTTTATTCCTGATATGTATTTATTGAGTATTGTTTTCAGCATCAATTATTACTTATATATTATTCTTCCGAACTTGCAGTTACCGGTGCATGCTTCTTTTTAAAGTATTGCAATGCCAGATAATAAATAACAAGATAACAACCATTTGAAATCAATAGCGTTACCGCTGCTCCATAGGCCTTCCAGTGAGGAATCAGCAATATGTTAAGGCCGACACTTAGCGTGGAGACTGCAAGACCGGCCCACGACACAAGCGAAGTCCTTTCGAAATAAATTAAGTAGTTGCTATACAAAATGGCAATTGTTACCATTATCTGCCCGATTAATAATATTGGCAAAATATATAATACCTCGGAATAATCCGTGGGAATTATCTGAAGAATAATACAAAGAGCAAACCCGCCAATAATCGCTACCGTTAGCACTATCAATAATAATACAAGCTTCCTGATAATTTTCCCTGTGCTTTCAAGATTCTTTTGAATATCTTTCTCTTTCAAAAAGAGCGGAAGCCATACGTTTTGCAAAGAGGTAGATAAGATAGAAATAACACTTGCAAATGCTATAGCCAGGTAATAAACAGAGAGAGTTTTATAGTCGATGTATTTTTCGAGAAAGAATTTATCACCAAAATTTATAACAATGCTGAAAAGCGTCGATAATAGCATGGGTAGACCAATTCTGAGCACTTTTCGTATCATCTCCTTATCTACCATAAAGCGCATTTCCTTAATATAATACACATAAAAGACGAGTAGTAGCGCGAGCTCTGCACAACTGGTAATAGCCAGTCGACTTCTTATACTATCTGTGTTTTGCCAAGCATAAAGTACAGCAATGCTAATTATATTAACACCAAATGTTCTACAGAGGCTATACCTCTTTACTGTATTTATTCGCTCTGAAGTGTACAGAAAATTTGTAAGCATGAAAGCAAAAAGACTCGTGAGAATCATAAGTAGAATCCAAATTCGATAATCTGCATAGCGGATGGTATTTTTAAAAAGAATACCCAAAATCCAATAATCTAGGCCACATAGGTAAGCTGGAAATACGAAGAGCATAAGTCCTCCGATAATTAGGAGATTGATATTGTATAAAATTTTTCCTCTTTCCTGTGGAGTGTCATAATCATGATACAATTTGCTTTGCGAAGTGAAAAGGCCCAAGTTCAGCACCATCGAG
>JACMJX010000175.1 GCA_014380425.1 Chitinophagaceae bacterium
ATATTCTTTTGTCATCATACTTGTCTGCCTTGCTGGCCCAGCGAATACGCTGGTTGATGAACGCCTGCCACGTCTTTTCGGGTTGCGTGGTTACCGTCGCTTCCACGGCTTTAAGAAAGAATACCCGCTCGGGATGCTTAAGAAAGATCTTGTGCATCAGCAGCATATCGTCTCCTGAAGCAATCCGGTCTATTCCCTGAAAGCCCCCCACTTCATAAAAAACGCTTTTGGCATAAGCCATGTTCGCGCCGTTGCACATGGAATGGAACTGCTTGTGTACCGAAGCTCCTGTAATGCCCTGCAAGGTAAGGAAGTCGAGCGACTGGAATAGGGAGAGCAGACTCCCGTTCGTACTGATCTTGACGCCTGCGGCGATAAATACAGCATCCTGTTGCTGGTAGAACCGGGCCAGGGAAGCAATCCAGTCTTCACCTGCCGTGCAGTCGGCGTCGGTCGTTATTATCAGTTCGCCTGAAGATACGCCGATCGCTATCTCGATTGCTTTCTTTTTGTAGGAATTGATGGGATCGTTGATGTAATCTGAAAGATGCAGCAACCTGATATTGCCACCGCCAAAGTTTTCAACTACAAGGGCAGTATTGTCCGTGGAATGGTCGTTTACTACAATGATCTCCAGCAATGCCGGTGGATAAGTCTGTTTTTGCAAGGAGCTTAAGCATTTCCGGATGTTCTGTTCTTCGTTGCGGGCCGGGATGATGACCGATATTTTCAATTCCCCGGTTACAGGCGGAAGATCCTTTGGAAATACTACAGGTATTTCCGCCCACCAGAGCTCGTAATAGCCAATCAGCACCGCATAAATAAGTAATAAACCTGCCGTAACGGAGAACAAGATCAGCATAATGGCAGCAAAATAAGCTAAAATGAATAAAGCGGGGTTTTGGCTTTTTATTACCATAAATCCTGCTTATATTTATAGTTGCATAACTAACTATATGCCAAACAACCAATTTAAGCGGGGCGAGCTTTATAGTTTTATTACCGGTAAAGCATCTATTGCAATAGCCCGGAGATTACAGAGGAAATTCAATAACGCTTCGCTTAACCTGACCATCGAGCAATGGAGTGTGTTGTATCATTTATGGAAGCAGGATGGCCTCAGCCAGCAGGAATTGTGTAACGCAACATTCAGAGACAAGCCAAGCATTACCCGCCTGGTAGACAACCTGGAGAAGCTTAAACTGGTAAAGCGAATGCCTTCTAAAGAAGACAGGCGGATCAATCTTATCTTTCTTACGAAGGCCGCCGGCAGAATGCAGCAGGAGACGATGAACATCGCGGAGGAAACCCTCAATGAAGCGCTCGAAGGCGTGCCACCGGAAAGAATAGAAGTGTGTAAACAGGTGCTCCAGTTAGTATATGACAACCTGAATAAGTAAAACGATTCCTCATTATAAAAAACAGATTTTATGAGTAATGCCACGCAACAAAGTACAGCCACCCTTCCTAAAGGAGCGGAATGGCTGGTAAAAGAAAGCAATTCCTCCGATATCTACACCCCGGAAGATTTTAACGAAGAACAGGTGATGGTAAAGGAAATGTGTATTTCTTTCCTCGATAACGAAGTGATTCCTATCATAGACAGAATCGATCAGCTGGAACCGGGGCTGATGCCCTCACTGCTGGTAAAAGCAGGCGACCAGGGGCTGCTTTCTACCTCTTTGCCTGAAGAATATGGTGGTCTTGGAAAAGACTTTATTACATCTACCCTCGTAAACGAGGGGCTGGGAGCGGGCTTTTCCTTTTCCGTGGCTGTGGCTGCACATATGGGTATCGGTACACTCCCGATTCTTTATTTTGGCACGCAGCAGCAAAAGCAGAAGTATATTCCAAAGCTGGCTACCGGTGAATGGAAGGGGTCTTACGGTTTAACCGAGCCCAATAGCGGAAGTGATGCCCTCGGGGCCAAAACAACGGCCCGGCTTACTGAAGATGGGAAGTATTATATTCTAAATGGCCAGAAATGCTGGATCACCAACGGCGGTTTTGCAGATGTTTATACGGTATTTGCCAAGGTAGACGGCGATAAATTTACGGGCTTTATAGTAGAACGGGGTTTCGAGGGCTTTACCCAGGGTCCCGAGGAACACAAGATGGGCATTAAGGGCTCTTCTACCGTGCAGCTTTATTTTCAAGACTGTAAAGTGCCGGTCGAAAACATGCTGGGTGAAGTGGGCAAAGGGCATATCATAGCGTTCAATATTCTTAATATCGGAAGGCTGAAGCTATGTGCGGCGGCTTTAGGAGCGTCTAAGCGCCAAGCAACTACCGCCATCCAGTACGCTAACACGCGTGAGCAGTTCAAAACACCCATTTCCCAGTTTGGAGCCATCAGGAGCAAGATCGCTCAGATGGGTATCGATCTCTGGGTATGTGAGAGTGCTTTGTACAGAACTTCCAAATGGATCGATGATAAGGAGACGGAGCTGCAGCACCTGGGCAAACCCTTCAACGAAGCCCTCCTTGGTGCGGCGGAAGAATATGCGATCGAATGCGCTATGCTCAAAGTATATGGAAGTGAGGTGTTGGATTTTGTGGTAGACGAAGCCGTGCAGATCCACGGTGGCAACGGCTACAGCGAGGAATACATTGTTTCTAAAGCCTACCGTGACAGCCGCATCAATCGTATTTTCGAAGGTACTAACGAGATCAACAGACTACTGATAGTGGATATGATACTCAAACGTGCCATGAAAGGAAAGATAGATCTTATGGGGCCGGCCATGGCTGTTTCGAAAGAGCTTATGAGTATTCCCGATTTCGATAGTGATGATGAAACTCCTTTCGCTAAACACCGGAAGATCGTTGTCAACTTCAAGAAAGCCATTCTTATGACTGCCGGGGCCGCCGTGCAGAAACTGATGCTGAAGATTGAAGGAGAGCAGGAAATACTGATGAATATCGCTGATATGGCCATTGAAACATTCAACGCCGAAAGTGCATTGCTGCGCGCTATTAAACTGGTAGAAAAGAACGGCGCCGAACAGCACCAGTATGAACTGGACATAGTAAATACGTACCTGTACGACACGGCAGACAGCATCAACAAATATGGTAAAGACGCTATTAACGCCTTTGCCGAGGGTGATGAGCAAAGAATGATGCTGCTGGGGTTAAGGCGATTTACTAAAGTGGAGCCGTTTAACAGCAAAGCGGCTAAAGAGAGAATCGGTAAACGGCTGATTGGCGAAGGCAGATATATCGGATAAAAGAGAACTGGATGAATAAAGTGGTTGTGATGCTGCAGGGCTTATATAAGGCTACCTGCAGTATCTGGCATTTCGCCGCAGTGTTACCTGATTATCGGAATTGTTAAAGCTCATAAAAGAATATATTTATTTTGTCATTAATTTCCAAATGTATTACCTTTGTATTCGCTTTTTGAGCATACAGCATTAGTATTTGAACGAGTTAGTCTGCTACGCATTACTCCGCTAATAGAATCGTTATTCTTCTTTACTACACTTGCTTTTTTTCTCAGAGCATTATTTATTTAACTAACAACAAAGTATGAACATTTACGTGTCAAATTTAAGTTTTAACGTCGCTGACGAAGACTTACATGATTTTTTTGCAGAGTATGGAGAAGTAACTTCTGCCAAAGTTATTAAAGACAAATTTACAGGTCGTAGCCGTGGCTTCGGTTTCGTAGAAATGTCGAATGACGAGAATGGACAGAAAGCTATCACTGAGCTGGATGGCGCTGTAGTGGAAGGAAGGTCGATCTCTGTAACCGTAGCTAAGCCCAAAGAAGAGCGTTCTGACAACAGAAGGTCTTTTTCTAACAGTGGCAACAATGGCGGTGGCGGTGGTTACAACAACAGGTATTAATCTGTTAGCTGTGCAAGATATAAAGGGCTGTCTTTTAAAGACGGCCCTTTTTCATGAATGAACTTTCGTTCTTACTGCAACATCAGATGAATGGTGCTGTGCCATGGAATAGTTTTTGAACTATTTCATAAACTTTAATCATGGCAACAGCTAAAAAAGCACCAGCAAAGAAATCAACTTCTAAAGCAGCTAGTAAAAAAGTGGCTCCTAAGAAAGCAGCTTCTAAGAAAGCTGCCTCTAAGAAGCAGGCTCCTGCTAAGAAAGCGGCTCCTAAAAAGGGTACTGCCGCTAAAAACAAGTTGGGCGTTAAGAACTCGCTTGTTAACAATATCAACGCCCGCAAGAAAAAGGGAATCTCCAAACCCAAAGAGAAGTCTTCTATCAATAAAAAAAATTACAATGACATGGCAGACAACTGGGGGAAAGAAGACTAGAATGCGGTAATTTTGCACTAATTTATATATATGAGTGATTTACTAACCGCTCCCCTCCCGAATTTGACAGCAAAGGATTTTACGACCGACCAGGAAGTAAGGTGGTGCCCGGGTTGCGGAGATTATTCTATACTTGCGCAGGTTCAGAAGATAATGCCAAACATAGGGGTACCGAAAGAGAACATCGTGATTATTTCTGGCATCGGCTGTAGCAGTAGGTTCCCTTATTACATGAATACGTATGGTATGCATTCTATTCATGGAAGGGCCACCGCTATCGCCAGCGGGCTTAAAGCTGCCCGTCCTGAACTGAGTGTCTGGATCGTTACCGGAGATGGCGATAGCCTGAGTATCGGTGGAAATCATACCATCCACCTGCTCAGAAGAAACTTCGATGTAAACATCATGCTGTTCAATAACCAGATTTATGGATTAACAAAGGGCCAGTATTCTCCTCCCTCGGAAGAAAACAAAATCACCAAATCCACTCCCTTCGGGAGTATAGACCATCCTTTCAATCCACTTGCGCTTGCCATGGGCGCGGATGCTACCTTCATTGCGCGCACGATGGACCGGGATCCCAAGCACCTTCAAACGCTGCTTACACGCTCTCATCAGCATAAGGGTGCTTCTTTCCTGGAGATCTACCAGAATTGCAACATCTTCAATGATGGAGCATTTGAGGTTTTTACAGAGAAAAGCAGCAAGCCGGAAGAAACACTGTTCCTGGAACAGGGCGCTCCGCTGGTTTTTGGTGCCGGCAGAAATAAAGGGATCAAACTGGATGGCTTTAAACCGGTAGTAGTGGAACTGGGAAATGGAACTTCCGCCGATGACTGCTGGATGCATGATGAAAAAGACTTTTACAAGGCGCAGATACTTACCCGCATGTTCGATGATCCTCGCATAGAGGGACATCTCCCGCGCCCTTTTGGTGTTTTCTATCAGGCCGACAGACCTTGCTATGAAGATGTGATGGCGATGCAAATA
>JACMJX010000176.1 GCA_014380425.1 Chitinophagaceae bacterium
AGGTTCGTGTCTATGGCTTCTCATGAATTCAGAACTCCATTAAGTACTATCCTGTCCTCAACGGCTCTGCTGAGGAAATATACGCTGACTGAAGACCAGGACAAAAGGGAAAAGCATCTCCTTAAGATAAAGGATTCGGTGAAACACCTGAATGAGCTTTTGGTGGATTTCTTGAGCCTGGGTAAACTAGAAGAAGGGAAGATCAAGTTCAATCCCCACAGGTTCAATGCGCGTGAATTTATCCAGGAAGTGTGCGATGAGATGAAGCCAACGCTGAAAAGGGGACAAAATATCCAGCACGCTTACAGGGGTGGAGCGAACTTTTGCAACGATAAGCGTTTACTGAAGAACATTCTTATCAACCTACTAAGCAATGCTATCAAATTTTCACCGGCAGGAGAAATGATCGGCGTGGATGTGTACCACAGAGATGGCAACCTGGAAGTTGAAGTAAGCGACATGGGTGTGGGCATTCCGGCGGAGGACATGCAACATCTTTTTTCTACTTTCTTCAGAGGTAAGAACGTGACGAATATAGAGGGTACGGGCCTTGGATTGAATATAGTAAAGCGGTATACAGACCTCATGCAAGGAACAATTTCAGTATCCAGCAAAGAACAACAAGGCACTATCTTTCACCTTAGCTTACCAGAAATAGTAACAGAAGATTCAACTTATTAAACAATCCATATGAAGACAGTTTTAATCATTGATGATCACACGGATTTAAGAGAAAACACCGCGGAAATTCTGTCCCTTGGTGGATACCACGCAATCACCGCGGAAAATGGAAAGAAAGGAGTGGAACTAGCCCTTAAGGAAAAGCCAGCCATCATCGTGTGCGATGTAATGATGCCCGAATTGGATGGGTTCGGAGTGCTTCACCTTTTACGGAAGAACCCCGAGACAGAAAACATTCCTTTTATCTTTCTTACTGCAAAAACAGAGCGGAGTGATTTTAGAAAGGGAATGGAGATGGGCGCGGATGATTTTATCACCAAACCGTTCGATGATCTCGAGTTATTGAATGCTATCGAAATGCGGCTCAAGAAGTACGCAGTGCTGGAAGGCAGCAATGCTACTGATGAAGGTGGCGTGAATAATCTGACGAAAGGTTTGAAAGCATCAGGATTGCTGGAAATGGATTTTGCCGGGTATGAGTCGGAGATTTTCTCCAGGAAGCAGCTTGTGTATACTGATAACAAAAGACCCAGGTACCTGTATTATCTGAAGAGTGGCAAGATAAAAACATATAAGCAAAACGAGGACGGGAAAGAATACATAACCCATATTTTCAGCGAGGGGGATTTTTTGGGTTACCTGGCTCTTTTAGAGAACAGGAACTACGATGACAATGCAGAAGTGCTTGAAGAAGCCGAACTTGCAATGATTCCTAAAGACGATTTTATTACTGCCGTCACTAGCGATCTGGGAGTCGCTTCCAAATTTATCAAGCTTATCAGCCGCAATGTGAAGGACCAGGAACAGCGGTTACTTGGGCTTGCTTATGATTCGTTGCGGAAAAGAATTGCTCAGGCGCTTATAAATATCAATGTAAAGTTCAATGGCGGTGAAGATACCAGTCCTCTCGATATTTCAAGAGATGACATCGCGCAATATGTAGGAACCGCTACGGAATCTTTGATAAGAACTTTAAGTGATTTCAAATCTGAGCAGCTGATTGAAATCAAAGAAGGAAAGATTCGTATTTTGAATATAGAGAAGCTAAGTAAGCTATTGCACTGATATCTCTCGTCCGTGATTATTCTGTTGCGTTAACGTCCAATTATTAGTGAGCGTGATCTCCATCCATAAGTTTGCGGATTTCCTGAATACCTGTGCATGAATTCCATAGGTATTATAGAACTCTTCTACCAGTTCGCTTACTTTCATAGTGCCTGAAATATTTATCTGCCCATGTTTTTTCATTTTCAAGGCCGCGCCCATTTCACTGTCCGGGTCGCAGAATTTCTTTATGGTAGCAAATCCTTCTCCGGGAGATAAAATTCTAAAAAATCTGAGGTGGAGGTAGGTATATTCTTCCTGGAATCTTTTTTGAAGATCCACAATTTTTATGTTTGGTGTCATGGGTAGTATCATTTTATACTTCTCTTGATATAACAGCTTCACTTTTCCGGTTCTTTAATTCAAAAATGGTACATCTTGTATTTTAATGCTTTTCACACGAAGTAACTTCTCGCAGGATCATGGTTTAAATGATAAGGCGAAATCGTTTTACGAGCGTGTTTTACAAAGGATGGATTGCATACTAAAACGAAACTCTAGATAGGAAGTTCTATTTTTTCAGGACACTACGAAACTAGGAACAGCTAGGGGAGTTATTTATGACTTTTTGCAGTAGGAAGAATGATTTTTGTCAGTCACCGGTAAAGCCTTCAAGATCCCTGCGATCTTTCTTTGTGGGGCGCCCTACTTTACTTTGCCTTTTACCGGTATTGAAGCTGGAGGCCTGAAACTGAATTGCCTGTATTTCTTCGGGTGGCGTAATATCTGTATAATACTTGATGGCTTCTATATAGGCTGCCCGCGTATGTAATAATCCTGTTACCCTGATCAGCCATTTTCTGGCCTCGGTACGTACTTCATATTCCTCGCCTTCCCGCACGGTGCGCGATGCTTTAACGGAATCTCCGTTAAGTTTAACGCGCCCTTTATCGCAAGCTTCTGCTGCAAGCGCCCTTGTTTTAAAAAGACGGATAGACCAGAGGTATTTATCGATTCTTAATTTCTCTTTCTCACTCATTGCTCAATTCTGCAAAATACTTATGGAAATAAGGGATCGTTTCGATGCCTTTATTGTAGTTGTAAATATCATATTTCTCGTTGGGCGAATGCAGGTTGTCATTATCCAGTCCAAACCCCATGAAAACAATCTTGATCCCCAGTTCTTTTTCCAGAATGGAGCAGATAGGGATACTTCCTCCCCCTCTCACTGGAATAGGAGCTTTACCGAAAGTAGTTTCCACCGCTTTGGAAGCGGCTTTATACCCATTGCTGGCGATCGGGGTCATGTAAGGTTCACCACCATGATGCAGTTCCGCTTTTACTTCTACCGACGGCGGAGCTACGGAACGAAAATAAGCAAGCAGTTTCTCGGTGATTTTATCCGAGGACTGGTTGGGTACAAGTCTCGCTGAAATCTTGGCAAATGCTTTAGAAGGCAACACTGTTTTAGCACCTTCTCCGGTGTAACCTCCCCAGATGCCATTTACTTCAAGGGTAGGCCTTATGCCTGTGCGTTCGTACGTTGTGTATCCTTTTTCTCCCCATAGTTCCCTTACTCCCAGTTCATCTTTATATTCCTGTTCGTTATAAGGTGCTTTATTAAGCAGTTCTCTTTCCTCTCCGGTTGATTCGTACACGTCATCATAAAAGCCTGGTATAGTGATATGATTATTTTCATCGTGACAGCCAGCAATCATTTTTGCGAGGATGGTAATAGGATTAGCAACTGCACCGCCATAAGTGCCGCTATGAAGATCGCGGTTGGCGCCGGTAACTTCTATCTGAATATAGGATAAGCCCCGCACGCCTGTATCGAGCGAGGGATTTTCCATGCTGAGCATCGAGCTGTCGCTTATAAGAATTACGTCAGCTTTAAGCAGTTCCTTGTTAGCTGCTACAAATTTGCCGAGATTGGGAGAGCCGATCTCTTCCTCGCCTTCTATCAAAAACTTAATATTGGTGGCCAGACTATCCGTTTTTACAAGAACTTCGAGCGCTTTTACATGCATGTAAAATTGTCCTTTATCATCGGCAGATCCACGGGCAAATATCTTCCCGTCTTTTATTACCGGATCGAAAGGGCCACTATGCCATAATTCCAGCGGCTCGGCGGGCTGAACGTCGTAGTGGCCATAAACAAGCACTGTCGGTTTTGCCGGGTCTATTATTTTTTCACCATATACTACCGGGTAACCATCTGTATCCATTACCATCGCCTTATCGCATCCCGCTTCGAGCAAGCTTCTTTCAACTGCTTTTGCGCAATCGATCATATCTGTTTTATGTTCGCTTTTTGCGCTAACCGAAGGTATGCGAAGCAGGTCGAGCATTTCATTTAGAAACCGATCCTTGTTCCTTTCCTGGTACTCTTTCCAAATTTGCATATTGATAGATAGTTTGGGTATGGGTTAGGGTGAATTAAGCTTTCGCAGCGTCGTAGCGTTTTTGAACAAAGTCCCAATCCACTACATTCCACCAGCTGTCTATATAGTCGGCCCGTTTGTTTTGATACTTGAGGTAGTAAGCATGCTCCCATACGTCGAGCCCCAGTAGCGGTATTCCTTTAACTTCGGCAATATCCATCAAAGGATTGTCCTGATTGGCAGTGCTTGTGATGGCGAGCTTTTTATCACTGGTTACGATCAACCATGCCCATCCGCTGCCGAATCTTGTTTTAGCGGCGTCGGCAAATTGGGATTTAAAATCCGAGAAAGACCTAAACGAGGTTTCTACATCGGCAAGCAAGGTTCCTGAGGGTTTTCCTTCGCCTCTTGTTTTCATACTTTTCCAGAAGAGCTCGTGATTGTAATGGCCACCGGCATTATTGCGCATTTTCGGCGTGTATTTAGAAATCTTGGCAAGCACTTCTTCTAGTGGCCGGGAAGTTTTTACTCCTTCGGCGGTCGCGGCCTCTTTTAGATTCGATGCATACGTCGCTGCATGCTTTGTGAAGTGGATCTCCATAGTTTTGGCGTCTATATAAGGCTCGAGAGCACTATATGCGTATGGTAAAGTCGGCTGGTCGAACGAGGTGCGAAACAGAGGACTGTTTGCAATCATCTTTGGTGAGGAGCAGGATTCCAGCAAAGATATGCCCGACAAGCTACCTAATGTAATGGCCATGCTCGCTTTAGCTGAACCCGACAAGAATTTTCTTCGAGAATTATTTATGGTCATAGTACCTTTTTTTTCTTTTTAAGTTTACTGAGTAAGCGGGTATAAAGTTCAGCATTCAACAGATTGGAATCCCGCATCGCCTTGAAAGTAAGAAAGAAGCCAACGGGCAGCAGTATTATTGTTGCCGCCCACATTCCGCCTATCGGCTTTAAGATACCTTCTCTAACGAGCTTTTCCCCAAAATTGTTCAGCAAAAAAAATACCACAAAGAAAATGACTGCAAAGATAAGCGGCATGCCAAGACCTCCTTTGCGGATTATCGACCCTAAAGGAGCGCCGATAAGGAACAGTACCATACACGCAAACGACATAGCGAACTTCTTATGCCACTCTATGAGAAGGAAGCGAAGATCTTTCCTTTTCGATTCATATTCATTGGCACTCACATCCATAGAATTTTTAACCATGCTGATATTGCCGGTAACTCTGTCGAGCACATTCTGCTGTTTCAAACTGTCCTTTATCAGATCATTTACCGACTTTATTTTCTGCA
>JACMJX010000177.1 GCA_014380425.1 Chitinophagaceae bacterium
GCTTTATAGGTACCGGATTAAAGAAAGACGAGTTTATTGCGGATTGTTCTGATCTGGATGATATCATTGCCTTTACCAAATCAGGAAAGGTAAAGATCGTAAAGGTGGCTGAAAAGGCATTTGTGGGAAAGGATATCATTCACGTGGCTATTTTTCAGAAAAATGACGAGCGCACCACTTACAATATTATTTACCTCGATGGAAAAACGAGTACGAGTTATGCAAAGCGTTTTAACATAACCGGAATTACAAGAGATAAGGAGTACGATCTCACGAGGGGTACAGAGAAAAGCAAAGTGCTTTATTTTTCTGCCAATCTTAATGGTGAAGCGGAGGTGGTAAAAATAGTTCTCAGCCCCAATTGCACTGCGCGTAACAAAGAGCTGGATTTTTATTTCGAGGAGCAGGAGATAAAGAACCGGGGCAGTATGGGTAATATCGTTACGAAGTATCCTATTCGCACGGTCAAGTTTAAAGAAGCGGGAAGATCCACCTTAAATGGCCGTAAACTTTGGTTTGATAAGCAATTCGGGCGTTTGAATACTGAGGAAAAAGGCATTTATCTTGGCATGTTTGAAGGAGATGATAAAATAATCTGTATGTACAAGGACGGTACTTATGAAATTACCGACCAGGAACTCTTGCAGCGCTTCGATTCTGAAAAGATTTTACTGGTGGAAAAGTTCGACCCAGAAAAAATCGTTACTGCCGTCTATTACGATAACGACAAATTGCAATTCAACGTTAAGCGATTTAAAGTAGAGACTACAACGTTGCATAGCAAGTTTTCTATAATTAAGGAAGGAGCGTCCAATTACCTTGAAGCAGTAACTACTGATCAGCAGCCCTTGCTGATCGTGAAAACGGGGAGAGGTGCACAGGCATCCGAGCAGAAGATGAAACTTGCAAAGCTGGTAGATGTAACAGGCTGGAAGACTATTGGAACAAAGCTGATTGATTTTGCAAAAAGTACGGAGCTACGATGGGAACAGAAGGAAGGTGGTTTGCAGCAGAAGGAACTGTTTTGATGGTTAGTTAGAAGTCAGTTTTTTACGTTTCCGATTCACAATCCGTACGGTTGAATTTCTTTCAAGGCTGCTTGATAAGAAAACTTCGTTCATCTTATCGCCATCGTTTACTATCATCAAGGCGGTATTGGGGGGATATTTACCAAGATTTTCCGCATACATGGTGATTTCGTTAACGTCCAGCGTGCTATCTAGTTCAATATAAATATTCAAGGCTTCTGCAGTAAGACCCTGACCCGTTAAAACAGGCTTTTTATTCACGAACACGCTGATACTGTCATCATCTATGGTTCCATTATCATAAAAGCTGATACGCAGAGAGTCAGATTCCACGATAATTTCCTTACTTACGATGTTTGTTCTTTTGTTGAAAGACGCTATCAGCGCATCTATGCCAGATATTGCCGGCTGAATGATGATGCCGGGAGTAATAACGGGTTTTTCATGGGTATTGTTAACGGAATCGTTAATTCTGGTAGCAGATACAAGATTTTCTTTCACTGTTACAACCATATCCTCCGCCTGCGGTTGCCAAAGTCTTCTTGTGATTCCTGTTTTTATAACACTGTCCTGATTTTCCTGTTTCTCGTCTCTTGTAAAAATAACCCTCAACTCCGGGCAAGTGTATTTATAGAAGCTGTTGCTGACAAGCAATGCATCAATATCACTCTTTATTTTCGACACCCGAAGCGTACCGTATAGATCCATCTTACAATCAACACCATCTATAGAAGCCGCCCGAAAATAAGTAAAGGGGACATTTTTTATGAGAAAGGCTCTTGTAGCGGTATTATAAGTACCGTGCACATAAATGCTTCTGTAACCATTTCTGAAATAATAACCGAGAATGCCTTCTACCTTATTACCTTTTTGGCGGATAACCAGTTCTGTAAGATAACTGTTATTGTTGCCGTTCATTACAGCTTCTGCTTTTCCATACCAACTTCCGGCAACATTGGTTTGGCACCAAAGCAACGAGGGGAGTGTGATTAAAATGATGCACAGGATTAATCTCATTAGGTGAAGTTAGTGAAAATCGTGCCGTATATGAAGGAAGCCTATTTCAAATAACGTTTGATTTCCTTATCCGTATCTCTTTTCTTGATAGTCTCTCTCTTATCATGTAATTTCTTGCCTTTTCCAAGACCGATCTCGATTTTTGCTATATTGTTTTCATTAAAGAAAATACGCAGCGGTACTATCGTGTAACCCTTTTCCGTCATTTTGGCTTCCAGTTTTTTCAATTCCTTTTTGTTGAGCAGGAGTTTACGTTCTTGTAAGGGTTCATGCTTCTGAGTAGTTCCGAAAGCATATTCAGATATGTGCAAGCTTTTAACGAACAGCTCTCCCTGATGAAATATGCAATAGCTGTCGTTGAAGCTTACTTTTCCTGCCCGCAGCGATTTTACCTCCGTTCCAACCAATACAACCCCCGCTATATAAGTAGTCTCGATATAGTATTCAAAAAAAGCCGCTCTGTTTTTAAGTTCCATTAGTTCTTGAATAGCGTCAACACCTTCGTTAACTTTTCCTTCATTTCTTTTCTGTCCACTATAAAGTCCAGGAATCCGTGCTCCAGCAAAAATTCGCTTCGCTGAAAGCCGGCAGGCAGGTCTTTCTTAATTGTTTCTTTTATGATCCTTGGTCCGGCAAAACCTATCAAAGCACCCGGCTCTGCGATATTAAGATCGCCCAGCATTCCGAATGAAGCAGAAATACCGCCAAAGGAAGGGTCAGTAAGAAGCGAGATATAAGGTATGCAGGCATCCGTTAATTGGGAAAGTTTGCCCGACACTTTTGCCAGTTGCATGAGCGAGAAAGCACTTTCCATCATACGGGCACCACCGCTTTTACAGATAATCATTAACGGGGTTTTATGCTCCAGACAATGATCTACTGCCCTTGAGATCCGTTCGCCCATTACACTTCCCAGAGATCCCCCAATAAATTCAAAGTCCATGCATGCTATTACAAGGGGCAATGCGTTCACCTTACCAGATCCTATACGAATGGAATCCGTTATATCCGTTTTTTTCCAGGAGTCCTGCAAGCGCAGGCTGTAGGGTTTAAGGTCGGTAAATCCAAGAAAGTCTTTAGATCGTATATTCTCGAATAGGATGTCAAAGTAGTTTTTGTCGAACAGGATATCGAAATATTCTTCACTTCCAATACGGTGGTGATGATTGCATTTGGGGCATACAAACAAAAGCTCTCTTAGTTCAGTAACTGTGCATATATAATTACATTCCGGGCATTTTGTCCAAAGCCCCTCAGGTGTTTCTTTTTTATCAGCTGTTGAAGTGGTGATTCCTTTCTTAATCCGTTTAAACCAACTGGTTTTTGATTCAGCTTCTGTGCCGTCTTCGCCGGCCAGGTTAGCATCAAAATCCTCTTCTTGCTTCATCTTTAATTTGGTTTTAGCGGCTAAGGTAAGAAAGAAGTGTCAAAAACGGGATCATAACCAGGGATTTATACATCGTCATAAAAGTTATCAACTCTAGATTTGAATGGTTATAAACCTTAAAACATTAAATACCGATTACATCTTTGAGAGTTTTGTATTAATTTTGCGCCTGATCGCAAAGCTAAAACTTAAACGGATCTTCAAATCGATTACGATTTACCTAATTGATCCGGCCGATACTAAAAAGATAAATAGGTTCATATGAAATGGTCTGAATTTTTCACTTCTTCTGTAGGCAAGAAATTTGTTATGGGGTTTACCGGATTGTTTCTGATTTCCTTTCTGGTAATACATGTTGGGCTCAACGCATGCATTTGGGCGAACGACAATGGTGTGATGTTCAATAAGGCGGCCCACTTCATGGGTTCTATGGTAGTGATCAGAATTATGGAAGTAGGGTTACTTGCCGGTATTTTTCTTCACGCTATTCAGGGCCTTGTGCTTACTGCTCAGAATTATAAACGAAGGTCGGTAGGCTATGCGGTACCGATGGGCAATACGGGAAGCCCGTGGTACAGCCGCTGGATGGGATTACTTGGAACGCTTATACTGTTATTCTTAATACTTCATTGGTACAATTTCTGGATTCCTTCCCGTTTTACCGGAGTAGAGGAGGTGTTTATTGATAACAAGCCATACGACAATTTATATGGACTGATGCTACTTACTTTCAGCAACTGGTGGGTTGTGATTGTATATGTACTTGGTTGTATTTCACTAGCATACCATCTGATGCAGGGTTTTCATGCTGCTTTTAAGTCGCTTGGATTCCACAACAGGAAATACCTAGTTGTTATTCGCAATGTGGGCAATGTCTTTTCTATAGTTGTATCAGGCGCGTTTGCGATGATGCCGATCTCGATGAAACTCGGGTGGGTGAGTTAAGCGATATTGCCCGTTATGGATAGGAAATTATAAATAATCAATCATTCAATATTAGGTGTCATGTTAAATTCAAAGATTCCTCCAGGAGCATTAGAGAACAAATGGAATGATTATAAAGGACATGTTAAACTGGTAAACCCCTCAAATAAACGAAATATTGAAATCATTATAGTGGGTACTGGACTTGCGGGTGCTTCCGCCGCATCTTCTCTTGGAGAGTTGGGGTATAAAGTGAAGGCATTTTGCTTTCAAGATTCTCCTCGCCGGGCTCATAGTATTGCTGCGCAGGGGGGAATTAATGCAGCTAAGAATTATCAGAATGACGGGGACTCCGTTTTCCGGCTTTTTTATGATACTGTTAAAGGAGGTGATTATCGTGCCCGGGAGGCCAACGTTCACCGACTAGCAGAGGTAAGTGTTAGTATAATTGACCAGTGTGTGGCACAGGGGGTTCCTTTTGCGAGGGAATATGGAGGTCTTTTGAGCAACCGCTCTTTTGGAGGAACGCAGGTACAGCGCACTTTTTATGCCGCAGGCCAAACGGGGCAGCAACTTCTTATTGGAGCTTATCAATCGTTAGAAAGACAGGTAGCACTTGGCAATGTAGAGATGTATGCGCGTCATGAGATGCTCGATATAGTGAAGATTGATGGAAAGGCGAGGGGTATTATCGCCAGGAATCTTGTGACAGGAAAGCTGGAAAGGCATTTCGGTCATGCTGTACTTTTATGCAGTGGCGGCTATGGTAATGTTTTCTATCTTTCCACCAATGCGTTGGGATCAAACGTAACAGCTTCATGGAAAGCTCATAAGCAGGGAGCTTTATTTGGCAATCCTTGCTTTACGCAGATTCACCCCACATGCATTCCTGTTTCAGGTGATCACCAGTCCAAACTGACGCTGATGTCAGAGTCTCTTCGCAACGATGGTAGAATTTGGGTTCCCTTGAAGCCGAACGATACCCGAAAAGCAGCGGACATTCCAGAAGATGAAAGGGATTATTATCTGGAAAGAAGATACCCGGCATTTGGTAATCTGGTACCCCGGGATGTGGCATCAAGAGCAGCTAAAGAACGATGTGATGCCGGTTATGGCGTTGGTAATTCCAAACAAGCCGTATATCTTGATTTTGCATCTTCGATCCAGCGTTATGGGCAGGCAGAAGTAAGCAAGAGAGGTCTTTCCAATATAGATCATGCGGGAGTTATGGCTTTAGGCGAAGAAGTGGTGAAGGAAAAATATGGTAATCTCTTCGATATGTATCAAAAGATTACGGGGGAGAACCCTTATGAAACGGCTATGCGTATTTATCCCGCTGTACATTATACTATGGGTGGATTGTGGGTCGACTACGAACTTATGACGACGGTTCCGGGACTTTATGCCCTTGGGGAGGCCAACTTTTCCGATCATGGAGCCAATCGCCTTGGTGCTTCGGCCCTTATGCAAGGTTTGGCAGATGGGTATTTTGTAATACCTTATACAGTAGGTAATTACCTGGCAGATCAACTTGCCGTCAAGTCGATTCCGGTGGATCATCCTGCATTTCTGCAAGCCGAGAAAGAAGTAAGTGATAGAATCAACCGCCTGATGTCTATCCAGGGTAAGCAGACTGCTGAGAGCTTTCATAAAAGGCTGGGTAAGATCATGTGGAACAAGTGCGGAATGGCCCGCAGCGAAGAGGGATTGAAGGAAGCAATTGAAGAAATAAGGGCACTGAAAAAAGAGTTTTGGAGTGATTTAAGGATACCAGGGATAGTGGAGGAAATGAACCCGGAGCTAGACAAAGCGAACCGTGTAGCTGACTTTATCGAATTGGGGGAACTGATGTGCATTGATGCATTAGACCGCAATGAAAGCTGTGGGGGGCATTTCCGGGAGGAGTCGCAAACTGAAGAAGGAGAGGCGAAGCGGGATGATCAGGATTTTGCGTATGTTTCTGCATGGGAGTTTAAGGGCGAGCACAACTGGGAGCTTCATAAAGAGCCTTTGGAGTTTGAGGTGGCCAAGCCTTCGCAACGTTCATATAAATAAAGAGGATTAATTTTTGACCGTAAATAAGCAGATTGTAATATGGAACATTATAACATGAATCTTACACTTAAAGTGTGGCGCCAGCAAAATACGAGGACGGCGGGACGATTTGAAACTTACAAGGTTTCAGAAGTGTCCAGTGAGATGTCTTTTCTGGAAATGATAGATGTGCTGAACGAGCGGTTGACGTCTGAAGGTAAAGAGCCTATAGCATTCGACCATGATTGCCGCGAGGGAATCTGCGGCTCATGCGCCATGTATATCAATGGCCGTCCACACGGTCCCTGGCACGCAAATACTACTTGCCAGTTGCACATGCGGGCGTATAAGGATGGTGATACAATAGTAGTGGAACCGTGGAGGGCAAATGCTTTTCCGGTTATTAAAGATCTTATGGTAGACAGGAGTGCTTTTGACCGGATTGTTCAGGCGGGGGGGTATATTTCCGTTAATACCGGTAATGCCGTGGATGCCAACGCTGTTGCGGTGGAAAAGGAAAAAGCAGATGAATCTTTTGCTAATGCCATGTGTATAGCTTGTGGTGCATGTGTTGCTGCATGCAAGAACAGTTCAGCGATGCTCTTTATGAGCGCAAAAGTGGCGCATCTTTCGTTACTTCCTCAAGGAGCGCCCGAGCGTAATACGAGAGTGGTAAACATGGTTGCTCAGATGGACAAGGAAGGGTTTGGAAGTTGTACCTTTCAGGGTGCGTGTGAATCGGTGTGCCCGAAGGAAATAAAGATCACCAGTATTGCACGGTTGCATGGAGAATATTTATCGGCTGGCCTTACTTCCAATAAATAGATAAGCTAAAATAATAAATTTATGGTGCCACGGTAGTGACAAAGTCATTATTCCGTGGCACGTTTGTTCTAAAATTTCACTATCGCGATGATCAATGTAAATAATGTAACACTTTCTTTTGGCAAAAGGGTGTTATTTGATGAAGTAAATCTTAGTTTTAGTAAAGGGAACTGTTATGGTGTTATAGGCGCAAATGGTGCCGGAAAGTCTACTTTTCTTCGCATCCTTTCCGGTGAGATCGAGCCTAATAAAGGCTCGGTGGACATTACACCTGGAGAGCGTATGGCTGTTTTGACGCAAAACCATTTTCAATTCGATGAGTTCTCCGTGTTAAACACTGTAATGATGGGCCATAAAAAAATGTGGTCGGTTATGAAGGAAAGAGATACCATTTATGCCCTTGAAGATTTTACAGAGGAGGATGGGATGCGCGCTGGTGACCTGGAAGCTGAGTTTGGAGAAATGGGGGGATACACTGCAGAAAGCGATGCCGCTACTTTGCTGAATGAACTGGGTGTGAATGAAGCGTACCATCAAATACAGATGAAGGATATACCGGGAAGTCTTAAAGTTCGTGTTCTTCTCGCTCAGGCGCTGTTTGGCAATCCAGATGCGCTTATTCTCGATGAGCCTACTAATGATCTGGATGTGGAAACCATCAACTGGCTGGAAAACTTTCTGGCAGAATTTGAAAACATAGTGATAGTGGTATCGCATGACCGGCACTTTTTAGATGCTGTATGTACCCATGTGGCAGATGTAGACCGCCAGAAAATAAAGATTTACACGGGTAACTATACTTTCTGGTATGAAAGTAGCCAACTTGCCGCACGTCAGGCAACCGATAAGAATAAGAAGACGGAGGAGAAACGTAAAGATCTTCTCGACTTTATAGCCCGGTTTAGTGCCAACGCGTCGAAATCAAAGCAGGCAACTTCAAGAAAGAAAGCACTTGAAAAACTTGTAATAGAAGATATTCAGCCCTCCAATCGTAAATATCCAGGTATTATTTTTAAGCAGGACAGGGAAGTAGGTAATCAGATTCTCAATGTAGAGAAGCTTTATAAAAAAGCCGAAGACGGAAGGGTGCTTTTTAAGGATGTAAGTTTTTCTATTAATAAAGGAGATAGAATTGCGTTCTTCTCGCGCAATCATGTTGCTTTAACAAGTTTCTTCCAAATTATTAATAAGGAAATGGAAGCAGATGGAGGAAAATACGAATGGGGAACTACTATCACCACGGCGTTTCTTCCAAACGATAACGCGAAGTATTTTAAGAAAGGTGATGTGACTTTGCTCGACTGGCTGAGGGATTTTGTTCCTCCTACTGTCACTGATGCTGATGAGCCATTTCTACGCGGCTTTCTTGGTAAGATGCTTTTTGGGGGTGACGAGATTTTAAAGAAGGTAGGGGTATTGAGCGGGGGTGAGAAGGTAAGGTGTATGCTGAGCCGAATGATGCTTCAAAATCCCAATCTTGTAGTACTGGATGAACCAACCAACCACCTGGATCTTGAGAGCATTCAGGCCTTCAATGAAAGTATGATCAACTTTAAAGGAGTAGTAATGCTGACTTCCCACGACCATACTTTCATGCAAACGGTGGCCAGTAGAATAATCGAGCTGACTCCTAAAGGAATTATCGACCGGTTAAGTACTTTCGATGAATATCTTGCTGATGATAGAGTCAAAGCCCTAAGAGAAGAAATGTATAAGTAAGAGATTAGAATTATTTCAAGAAGGTACTCAAATGACTACCTAATCACTATTTGAACTGTATCCTGCCATTGTTGTTTAAGCAATATGTGCTTTCCCAATGTCAGTTCATCAAGTACATCCTGTGTGTAATGTTTTATCGTGATTAACGTCAAATTCTTTTCTATCTGAACATTAAACGTTTGTGAAAGATCCAGAGCCAGTGTGTTTATCTTTTCAGCATGGTCGTCTATTACGCATACAAAACTGATTGCACCGTTCTGTGTGATATTCGGTTTAATATGATATTGTTGAAACAGCCTGTAAAACTGTCCATCCACTTGATCGCTTATAAAAGAAAAATCATTAGAAGTCATTTGAAGAAGAACCTGCTCGGTTTTAATTACGATAATGGGTGGCAAGGCTTTTATGCTTCCATCGTGAATGATGGTTCCTGGAAGACTGCTATCCAGAAAACACTTGACATACATCGGTATATTTTTATTCTGTAGTGGCTTGATCGTTTTAGGGTGTATCACCTGAGCACCATAATAGGCCATTTCTAAAACCTCTTTGTAATTAAGCTCACTTATAAGAGCCGCTTCTTTGAATTGCCGCGGGTCGGCATTCAGTACACCTTTTACATCTTTCCAGATGGTAAGGCTTTCCGCGTTCAACATGTTGGCGAATACGGCAGCGGTGTAATCACTCCCCTCTCTCCCTAAAGTAGTGCTTTCATTTTCATCAGTTGCAGCAATAAAGCCTTGTGTTATAACCATGCCTATAGACTGCAAGAGTGGCTGAATGATTAATTCTGTCCTTTGAAGAGAAAAGTTCCAGTCTATAGTTGCTTCACGGAATTCGTCATCAGACCGAAGCACATCGCGAACGTCTATCCAGGTATTAGTGATACCGACTTCATTGAAATAAGCGCTAACAATCGCGGTAGATAGTAACTCACCGATACACACTATCTGATCGTAATAGTAGTCATATTCTCTCACGGGATTGTCATACAACATCCATTCTATTTCAGTAAAGAAACCAGCCAACCTGCTTTCCGTTTCCAGGTAGTTTTGGGCAAGCAACTGTTTAGCTGTTGAAAGATGATCGACTTTGATAGCAGTGAAGAGATTTATTGCCTCATCTCTTTGTTTTCCATAGAAAGCTTCTGCAACACGCTCCAGCGCATTCGTTGTTTTGCCCATAGCAGAAATTACAATAAGTATTAGCTCTTCGGAAACAGTTTTTGCAATTGCGGCAGTGGCCTTTATTCTTTCAATGCTGCTAACGCTTGCTCCACCAAATTTGTAAACTTTCATCGATTATTTAAATTGTTTGCAAATATAGCTGACCCTTATATTTGTATCACAAAAATCGCCGCATGAGCTCTATTAACCGTACGATTTCAACGTTAGATGAGTTTACCATCCAGCAATTACGTGAATTTCCACGGGCGACCGGTGAGTTGAGCCGTTTACTGAGGGATATCGGATTGGCAGCTAAAAGAATTAATGTGGAAGTGAATAAGGCAGGGCTTGTTGATATCCTGGGCGATTATGGAACTGTAAATATACAAGGTGAAGATGTGAAAAAACTGGACATATTTGCTAATAACCAGTTTATGGGAGTACTGCGTCATGGGATTAGCTGCGCAGGTATTGGTAGTGAGGAAATGGATGATTTTGTATTTTTTGATGATGAAATAAGTAATCATTCAAAGTATGTTGTATTGTTTGATCCTTTAGATGGCAGTGGAAATATAGATGTAAATGTTTCGATAGGTACTATATTTAGTGTGTTTCCGAGAGTGAGCGAAAAAGGTAAGCCGTGTACCAAAGAAGATTTTCTTCAGCCCGGTAAAAATCAGGTAGCTGCTGGGTATATTATTTACGGATCCAGCACTATGATGGTATATGCTA